>CALFJC010000017.1 GCA_937877655.1 uncultured Selenomonadales bacterium | reverse complement strand
TGGCTCGGCAAATGTCCCGCCTGCGGAAATTGGAATACTTTGGTTGAGGAAGAAATTTCTTCGGAAATAAAAAATCCGCACGCCCTGACGACTGCTTTTGAGACGCCGCGCAGAATTGCGGAAGTTGATATGGAAGAATTGCCGCGCTTTATGACGGGTTCGGGCGAATTGGACAGAGTTTTGGGCGGAGGATTAATTCCCGGCTCGATAATTTTGATTGCGGGAGATCCGGGCGTCGGCAAATCCAGTTTGACTTTGGCGGTTTGTGCGAATGTTGCTCGGAGCGGAAAAAGAGTTTTGTACGTGACGGGCGAAGAAAGTTCTCGGCAAATAAGAATGCGCGCCGAGCGATTAAACGCATTGGCTGACGAACTTTTTATCTGCGCGGAAAATAATTTTGAAAGAATAACTCATCACGTCGAAAAAGTTGAGCCGGAACTTTTGATTGTCGATTCGATTCAGACGATTTATAAATCCGATATTGAAAGTGCGCCCGGCAGTGTTTCGCAAGTTCGGGAATGTTCGGCGGGCTTAATGCGGCTGTCGAAAAGTTTGGGCGTGACGACTTTTATAATCGGGCACGTGACAAAGGACGGCTCTTTGGCGGGTCCGCGAGTTTTGGAACATATTGTCGACACGGTTTTATTTTTTGAGGGCGAGCGCAGTGCGGACTTCAGAGTTTTGCGGGCGATAAAAAATCGTTTCGGAGCGACAAGCGAAATTGGATTGTTTGAAATGCGCGATACGGGCTTGGAAGATGTGCCCGACGCGTCGAAATTATTTTTGCCCGAAAAGGCGGATGACATTGGCAGCGTAATTGTTCCGACGGTCGAAGGGACGCGCCCGCTTTTGGTTGAAGTTCAAGCGTTGGTTGCGCCTACGCCTTTTATGCCGCCGCGCAGAACTTCAGATTCTGTCGACATAAAAAGAATTCAGTTATTGCTGGCGGTTTTGGAAAAAAGATTGCATTTAAGCATTGGAGCTTGCGACGTTTATGTTAAGACGGCGGGCGGAATAAAAATCGACGAGCCCGCGACGGATTTGCCGGTTGCGATTGCTTTGTCGTCGAGTTTCGCGAACAGAAAACTTTTGCCGCAATGCGTTATCTTCGGCGAAGTGGGTTTAAGCGGAGAAATTCGGGCAGTCAGCAAAGCTCGCCAGCGCGTCGAAGAATCTGTTCGCATGGGTTTTACGAATATTGTTTTGCCAAAAAAAAATTTTGCGGAAGTCTCAAAGTTGAGTTCCGCAACAAAGGCAAATCTTATTTCGGTTGAAAATCTCCGCGACGCCTTGAAAATTTCCATGCCAAGAGAAAAAAATTA
>CALFJC010000016.1 GCA_937877655.1 uncultured Selenomonadales bacterium | reverse complement strand
AAAACAGGCTATCGGGTAGCAGCTTTGGCGACTTTCACTTATCCGACGTTGGAAAGTTTTTTATTGGTAAGAGAAATTTCTCTCAAGACCGCGCAGATTTTAAGAATCAATCGGCGGTTGGCGTTGCAATTTTCTCCGCGATAATTTTGGCGAACTCACTGCGAACAAAATAAATTCCCCGACACTTGTCGAGGATTTTTTTATGAAATTGTCTTTGGCAAAAAGTCTTGTGCGTGTTATAATCATCGGCGAAATTTGCCGTGACAAATCAGGAATAATTGAGGAGAAAATTTCAATGAGTAAAATTTTTAAGGCGTTCGAGAAAGGCAAGGCGTTTATCCCGTTCATAACTTGCGGAGATCCGAATTTGAAAACAACCGCCGCCGTCGTGAGAGCCGCCGTCGAAAACGGAGCCGATTTAATCGAATTGGGCATTCCTTTTTCAGATCCGACGGCTGAAGGCGTCGTGATTCAAGAAGCAAATGTTCGTGCACTCAAAGGCGGCGTCACGACCGATAAAGTTTTTGAACTTGTTCGATACCTGCGCGGCGACGTGAAAGTTCCGATGGTTTTCATGACTTATGCCAACGTGATTTTTTCTTACGGCGCGGAAGAATTTATTGCGTCGTGCGAGAAAATTGAAATTGACGGCTTGATTTTGCCCGACTTGCCTTTTGAGGAAAAAGGCGAATTTCTTTCGCTGTGCAGAAAATACGGCGTCGATTTAATTTCGATGATCGCTCCGACTTCGGAAAATCGAATTGCAATGATTGCCCGCGAGGCGGAAGGTTTTGTTTATGTTGTTTCGAGTTTGGGCGTGACGGGCGTTCGCAGTGAAATTAAAACCGATTTGACTTCGATAGTTGCGGCGGTAAGGAAAAATACAAAAATTCCGTGCGCAATAGGTTTCGGCATTTCGACGCCCGCGCAGGCAAAAAAGATGGCGGGCATTTCGGACGGCGCGATTGTCGGTTCGGCGATCATAAAAATTATTGCCAAACACGGCGAAGAAGCTCCAAAATTTGTCGGCGAATATGTTCGCGAAATGAAGGACGCGATTAAAACTTTGGATTAAAAATTTTTTGCGGAGGGTTGAGGTTATGTTCAAAAAAATTTTTGCGGCGACATTGCTCCTCGTGACAATGATCTTTGCAGGATGCGGCGGAGATAATTCTGCCGAGAAAAACGGCGCGGATAATAAAAATCCCGCCGACAAGCTTATAATTTACACGTCGATGAAAGAATCACTTATCGGCGGGATTGTCGAAGGTTTCAAGGCGAAGAATCCCGGCATTGAGGTTGATTGGCAATCGATGGGCGCGGGAAAAATTATGGCGAAACTCGAAGCGGAACGCCAGAGCGGACATTTAATGGCTGACATAATTTGGACGAGCGAAGTTCCCGACTTTTATCAAATGAAAAACGAGGGCTTACTCGAACAATATCAACCCGCAGGCTTTGATGAGCTGTTAAATCCCTTTGACGATTATGACGGCTCGTTTACTGCCGCCAGATTCGGGACGCTCGGCATTGTCATAAATACAAACAAAGTCACGACCGAGCCCGCAGGTTGGGAGACAATAGCGACGGATCCGCTTTACAAAAATTCTTTCGGCATTGCCGACCCTGCTCTTTCGGGCACGGCTTTTATGAGTATCGCGCTTCTTGAGAAACAATTCGGCTGGGATTATATCGTTCGCCTTCATGACAACGGCGCGACAAAATCCAAAGGTTCGGGACGCGTTGTTGACGATACCGCCGACGGAGTTTTGAACGCTTGCTTGGGCGTCGATTACATTACGGCGGGCAAAATCGATAAAGGTGCGCCGCTGAAAATGGTTTATCCTCAAGAACTTTTAATGGTTCCGAGTCCCGTTGCGATTTTCAAAGACGCCGACCATAAAGACAACGCGAAAAAATTTTTGGATTATCTTTTGACGCAAGAAGCTCAACAAATGGTTGCAAATGCGGGGACGGTTCCCGTTCGCAGTGATGTTCAAATGCCCGAAAAATACGGTCTGCCTTCGCCCGAAGAGGCATTGGACAACGGAATAAAAATCAATTACTCCGAAGTACTCGAAAACAAGGACGAGACAGTCAAGAAATTCTCTAACCTTTTTAAATGAGAATCAGTGGTGGTAGTGAATCAGATGGGCGGCACGGAAAAGCAATTAGTAATGCGCAATTAGTAATGAGTAATGGAAAAAATTGTAGCGGGTGGCAGAGACACAGGCGCACATGGACGTGCGCCTGCCCGCAACAGAAACAGGATGTTTTCTTGCTGGTCTGAGCGCGTTTCTTTTTGCTACTTTTTCTTTGGCGCAACAAAGAAAAAGTAGGTTAAGTACAAAAAAGAGATTTTGAATGAATCGAAGTCACGAATCGCCGAGATGGTTTTGCGAGTCCACTTTAGAAAAAAGGGGACAAACTTTCTCCAATCTTTTCAAATGAAATTTTAATACAGGAAGTGTAAAACGCCTTCGACTTGTGCTATAATCAGCCAAATTCGGAGACGTTTTTATTTTTAAATTAAAGGAGAGGATAATTTATGGCGAATTACAATAACGACCAAAACAATACAATTATTAGCGGCTCGACAAATGCGGACATAATTTCCAACAGCGGCTCGACTTTATCAATCAACGCGAACAATGGCGACGATTTCATTTCCAACAGCGGCGATTATGTAACAATAAGCGCGGGTGCCGGCAAAGATACCGTTATTTCAAGCGGTTATAACGCCTCAATTAAAGGCGATAACGACAATGATCTTATTGTGAATAACGGCAACGGCGATAAATCAAAAGGTATGATTTCAGGCGAAGCCGGTGACGATACCTTATACAACGGTTATATTTATTCTGAATTGACAAATACATTCACACAATCTGAAGGCGGCGCGAGTTTATTGGTTTGGGGCGGTGCAGGAAATGATTTAATTTATAACAAAGGCTCAAACACATCGCTCATGGGTCAAGCCGGTAATGATAAAATTTACAATTACGGTAATGAAGTTTCGATTGGAAGCTGTAAGGATAACGGAAACTCCGATAAAGATTTTATGTACAACGAAGGTTCCTCTGTTACAATCGATTGCGGAAACAGTGACGATACCATTGAAAATAAGGGCGATAACGTTACAATAAAAGCGAACAGTGGAGTAGACTCCATTTCAAACAGCGGCGAAAAAGTTTCAATCGTCGGCGGCGCAGGCAATGATACGATTATAAACAGTGGTGATTCCGTCACAATCGACGGCGGAACAAATGACGACAGAATTTCAAACAGCGGCTCCTTTGTTACAATCACGGGCGGCGATGGAGCCGATTCTGTTTCAAACAATGGCGGCGCAAATGTCTCAATCGTCGGCGGCGCAGGCAATGATACGATTATAAACAGTGGCGAGTCCGCAACAATCACAGGCGGCGATGGAGCCGATTCCATTTCAAACGACGGCGAAAAAGTTTCAATCGTCGGCGGCGCGGGTAATGATACGATTATAAACAGTGGCGAGTCCGCAACAATCGACGGCGGCAATGACGCGGATTCCATTTCAAACGACGGCGGCTTAAAAGCCTCAATCGTCGGCGGCGCGGGTAATGACACGATTATAAGCAGTGGTGATTCCGTCACAATCAACGGCGGAACAAATGATGATTCAATTTCCAACAGCGGCTCCAACGCCATAATTTACGGCGAAGCAGGAAATGATAAGATTATAAACAGCGGCGAGTCTGTCACAATCACAAGCGGCGACGGTGCCGATTCTGTTTCAAACAGCGGCGCAAATGTCTCAATAGTCGGCGGCGCAGATAAGGATACGATTATAAACAACGGCGATTCTGTCACAATCAGCGCAGGAACAGGCGATGACTCTATCAGCTTGGGTTCCGGCGCGGATAATGTTCTGATTAAATACACGTCCGGCGACGGCAAAGATACGATTTACGGTTTCAATGCAACTTCGACGCTAAGCATTAGCGAATATTATTACACCACGTCTAAGAGCGGCAATGATTACATTGTCACGGTCAACGGAACAAACATTACTCTTAAAGAAGCCGCAACATTATCCTCCGTTAATATCGACGGCTCACGTGGAATAAGCGTTAGCAATAACACTATTGAAAATAGCCTAGAAAATGTTGTGCTTATCGGCAATACTTCAGCCAATAACATGAAAAATTCCGGCTCGAATGTCACGATATTAGCTTCCGGCGGCAACGATACCATTTCCAACAGCGGCTCGGAAGTTTCAATCGCGGGCGGAACGGGCAATGATTCCATTTCAAACAGCGGCGACTCGGTAACGATTAACGGCGACGAAGGCAACTATTTCATTTCCAACAAAGGAACGTCCGTCATAGTCAGGAGCATGGCAGGAAATGATACAATCGTAAATAACGGAGCTTCTGTCTCAGTCGACGGCGGCTCCGGCGAGGATTCAATTACAAATTCCGCTAATTTTGCTTCAATCAACGGCGGCGCAGACAAAGATACAATTTCCAACACAACAGGAAAAAGCGTAACGCTCAATGGCGGCGCGGGCAGTGATTCCATTGTCAACACCGGCGAGGAAGTTGTAATTTATGGCAGCGGCGGAAATGATACCATTGAAAACAGCGTCGCAGATGCAAGCATTTACGGCGGTACGGACGATGATCAAATCAGTTTGAGTGCCGACGCGACAAACAATAAAATTTATTACACCACCGGCGAAGGCAATGACATTATTTATGGCTTCAATGAAACGAGCAGTTTTATAATTGAAGACGGAACCTATTCCACACAAAAAAGCGGCGAGGGCGGTCAAGATATCATCGTCTTAGTCGGGTCAAACATAACAACTTTAATCGGCGCGGCTAGCCTTTCAACCGTAAACATTGAAGGGGAGCAAGACGGCAGTAAAGAGATCACACTGACGGAAAGTGACGACAGCACCCTTAACTATGTTGACGGAGTAACGATTCGGGCACTTGGCGGCGATGATACCATTCAAAGCAACGGCAAAAGTGCTTTACTCGAAGGCGGCGAAGGAAATGATTCAATCAACAATTACGCTGACTATGTGACAATCGACGGCGGGGCTGATAAAGATACTCTTCAAAATCTCGGCAACAATTCAGAAATTTACGGCGATACGGGAAATGATTCGATAAACAACTGGGGCGCGACTGTTACAATCGACGGCGGAGATGGCAATGACGGAATTTACAATGACAGTCTCGCTTCAGATGTTTCGATAAGCGGCGGCGCAAGTCATGATTTAATCAACAATTATGGCAATAGAGTCACAATCGACGGCGGCGAAGGTAATGATACCATTTCCAACAACAGCGGCTCGACAGTTAAGATTGATGCCGGCGAAGGGAACAATTCTGTTTTAAGCAGCGGCGATTCTGTAACAATCAGCAGCGGCGCGGATACCGACATAATTTCAGTTTCCGGCTCGACCGTAAGTATCGACGCGGGCGACGGCGAAAATGTTATAAGGGGAACTGCAAATTATTTGACGATAACAAGCGGTGCGGGCAACGATTTTATTTCCAATTACGGAAACTCAGTGACAATCGACGGCGGCAACGGCGCAGATACCATTTACAACAGCGGCTCCAGTGTCACTGTTGACGGCGGA
This sequence comes from uncultured Selenomonadales bacterium, assembly GCA_937877655.1. Lineage (GTDB taxonomy): Bacteria > Bacillota > Negativicutes > Selenomonadales > Selenomonadaceae > Quinella. The sequence goes on along the minus strand of CALFJC010000016.1, from coordinate 10,919 downwards.
GATGGAAAGGATTATATCCACAGCGATTATACTACTTATGCTTCAATCGACGCGGGAACAGACAACGATACAATCAGAGCAACCGCTTATACTTCGACAATCAGCGGCGGGGCAGGCGACGATTCCATTTCAATTTCGGGTTCAAGTATTGATGTCGGAGGCAACGCGGGCAACGATACCATTAAAGCTAAGATAACCTCTTCGACAATCGCGGGCGGCGCGGGCAACGATGTCATAGATCTCAAAAGTTCCAGAGCATATAATTTGATTCAATACAATTCGGGCGACGGCTCCGATACAATTTTCGGCTTGGATTCTTATTCGACATTGAGCTTGGCAAGCGGGCTTTCCTATTCTTCCGTAGTCAGCGGCAACGATTTAATTTTGACGGTCGGCAACGACAGCATTAAGATTTACGACGCGGCTTGGGAGCCCGATTTAAATATTGTCGGCGGGAATTTTGAAACTTCAAACACTTTTTTGGTAAGGTACAATACAAGTTCGCCCGTAACCGTCGACTCGGATATTGAAAATATAATTTCTTTCGGCAGAACAAGTGCCGTTCAAATTACAGGCAATGCAAATGACAATTCGATTTTGGGCGGCACCAAAAACGATACACTTCACGGCGCGGGCGGCAACGACACTTTGACGGGAGCAAAGGGCAATGATCTTTTCGTCCACAGCGAAGGAAACGATGTCATTACCGATTACGGCACGGGCTCCGATAAAATCAGTCTAAGCGGCGTTGCAATTTCGGACGTTGCGATAAGCGGAAATGATGTTTCGCTTAAAACTTCAAACGGTTCTTTGACAATCACGGACGGTTACAAAAAAAATAATGTCAACAAAAAAATTACGTTCGCCGAAGGAAAAAAGTCTTCGATCTATGTTTTTGAGGATCATCAGATTTTTGACGGCGGCAAGACGGCGATAACTCTCACCGCCGGGACAACGGAAACAACCTTTAATGCTCTAAGCAACAATGTTTATTCAAAGCTGAAGACAATCGACGCGACGGCTATTGACAAAAGTTTTTCAATCACGGGCAACAACAAAGCCAATCAGATTTATGCAAGTTCGGGCGGCTCGACGTTGGACGGCGGCAAAGGCAACGATACTTTGCACGGCGGAGACGGCGAAGATATTTTCGTTTATAAAAAGGGCGAAGGCAAAGACTTTATCGTTGATTACGACGAGAGCGACATTGTTAGCTTGGTCGGCGCGACTATCTCGGAAGTTTCGGAGAAAAAGGGCGACGTGATTTTCAAAGTCAACGGAAAAAAACTTTATGTAAAATCTTCGACGACAAAAAAAATCACGTTGAGCGAAGACGGCACGACAAAAACTTTTTCCGGCGGCGTGCTTTACAATGCCGATGAAACTTCCGCGACGTTGTCAACGACTTTTTCGGCGAAGACTACAACTACAATCAACTCCGCCGCCATCGACGCCTCCCTTGCGAAAAAAGCCGTCAACATTTCGGGCGACGGCTCGGCAAATTCAATTCTCGGCAGTAAGAAAAACGATACAATTTACGGCGCGGACGGCGCGGACACTATCGACGGCGGAAAAGCCAATGATATTTTGTACGGCGGAGCAGGCAATGATTCATTGTGGGGCAACAAGGGCAACGATACCCTTTACGGCGGCGACGGAAATGATACTTTTGTTTTCCGCGCAGGCGAAGGTAACGATACGATTATGGATTATGCAAGCGGCGACCTGTTGCAAATCCTCGACAAGAACGGCAGGGGCTTTGCAGACTTCAAGCGGGCAACTTTCAAGAAAGATACTTTGACGCTTTCCATAAACGGCGGCGGCAAAGTTATCTTTAAAAATGTTTCCGAATCGACTTCGGTAAACATCAACGGCACAATCAGAACCGTCAGCAGTATGATTTAAAAAAATCTGCGCGGAAAAAAATTAATCCCGTCGAAGAACTCGGCGGGTTTTTTTGATATAATGCACGAAAAATTTTAAGGAGAAAAATGATGGACAGGAGAAAATTTTTAAAGGTACCGGCAATGTCGGCGGCAAACATTTTTTTGCACGACGAAGAAGTTTTTGCAAAATATATTTTGGAGACTTGGGAGCCGCCGATAAGAAAATTATTTTTGCAATTCACGGAATATGAATAATCAAAGAGAAAATGACCAAGCGAATATCGGGATTTTTTTGATATAATGCACGAAAAATTTTAAGGAGAAAAATAATGGACAGGAGAAAATTTTTAAAGATAATGGCAATGTCGGCGGCGAGTATTTTTTTGCACGACGAAGAAGTTTTTGCAAAATACATTTTGGAGACTTGGGAGCCGCCGATAAGAAAATTATTTTTGCAGTTCACGGAATACGAGTTGCGCCCTTCAACGGAAATGATTGTGATTCATCACGCGGGCTTTCCCGACGGCGACAAAGATTCTTCGGCGGAAGATATTCACAAATTTCATCAGGAAGTGAACGGCTGGGCGGGCATCGGCTATCATTATGTGATTCGCAAGGACGGCACGATTGAGCAGGGGCGTCGTCCGCAAATGGTCGGAGCGCACGCTTTACACCACAATAAAAATTCTGTCGGGATTTGTGTCGCGGGAAATTTTGAAGTTGCCAAGCCCAATCACAAGCAACTTGATTCGCTGAAACTTTTGACGGCGTGGCTTTGTCAAAGATACAAACTCAATCCGATGAAAGACGGCGTGATTGTCGGGCACAGAAATTTGAACGATACAAGTTGTCCCGGCAAAAATCTCTATTCAAAGCTCGGAGAAATTCGGCGTTACTGCAGAGATTTTTAAAATAAAAAAATCCCGACAGAAATTTGTCGGGAAATTTTTTTTGTTTCTTAGACGGCGTGTTGAATCAACTGCGCAATTTTTTTCTCCTAACGTCTGCGCCGCCGCATTGCCCGACGTTCTCTTTCCCATTCTTCTTCGCGAGTCAAAGGAACTTCGACGGGCTTGGGTTTTTGGTTCAATTTGTAAATCGCGGTGACAAAAATAATGTCGAGGACGAAAAGCGCAATGATCGAATAATTGCTGTCGGCTTCGGCGTTGGTTCTGTCCTCATAACTCAAAGAAGAATTTTTCGAGCCGCCGATATATTTTGTCCAAAAACTTTCCATTCTGCCGACACCGTTGCGTTGAGAAATGCCCGCGTCGTAAGAGGCAATCGCCATTGTGTTTGAGTTGACGCGGTAAATCAGATAAATGTTCGTGAGAATCATCAGCACGAGCAATGCGATTGAAATATTTTTTTTAGTCATGAAGACATCGCCTTTCTAAATGTTGGGGATTTGCCAATTAATGGGAGTTTCGCCGACCGATTCGAGAAAATTATTTACGCGAGAAAAAGGACGGCTCCCGAAAAATCCTCCGCTTGCCGACAACGGACTGGGATGCGCCGATTCAATTATCAAATGGCGCGGGTTCGTTATCATATTTTTTTTGCTCCGCGCAGGGCGTCCCCACAAAATAAAAGCAATCGGGCGTTCGTGGTTGTTGAGGAGCCGAATAATTCTGTCGGTAAAAATTTCCCAACCGTGTCCGCGATGAGAGTTCGCCGCGTGCGCTCTGACCGTCAAAACCGTATTCAAAAGCAAAACGCCTTGATCCGCCCAAGATTTTAAACAGCCGTTATTCGGAATAAAACAACCGAGATCGTCGCGCAATTCCTTAAAAATATTTATCAGCGAAGGCGGCGGCGGAACATTCGGCAAAACAGAAAAGCTCAAGCCGTGCGCCTGACCCGGCTCGTGGTACGGATCTTGTCCCAAAATCACAACCTTTGTATCGGCGTAACTTGTGAAGTGCAACGCATTGAAAATATCATACATGTTCGGGAAAATTTGTTTCGTGCTGTATTCGTTGATTAAAAATTTCCGAAGCTCCTGATAATATTGCTCCTTCAATTCGTCGTCCAAAAGCTCCGCCCAATCATTTCTAAAAATTTTTTTCATCTGCTGTATCTCCTGAATTCAAAGCCGTCAAAAATCTGCGCGGCTTGCAAAGTGAATTCTTTAACGCTCGGAAAAAAAACGTCGGCTTGAGACTCGGCATTTACAACCGTCAAGAAAATTTCTGCGGCGTAGGGAATAAGTTCGTTGAAAATCTGCGCGCCGCCGATAACAAAATTTTCTTCGGCGGGAGAAATTTTATCAAAAAGTTCTTCGACACTCCCGACAATCTCCGCGCCCGATAAATTTTTAAGCGTCCTGCTCAAAACAATATTTCTGCGCCCGTCAAGCGGCTGTTGATTCGGAAAAGTTTCAAGCGTCTTGCGTCCGAAAATGATTGTGTGATTCAAAGTCAACGCCCGAAAATTTTTTAAGTCGGCAGGGATTTTGAAGAGCAAATTATTTTTGTAACCGAGCCCGAAATTTTTATCCGCGCAGGCAACGAGTTTGAAATTAAAATCAATCGGCGAACCTTTGACGCGAGAAATTTTATCGCCGTGAAATTTGCAGTCGAACTTCGGGAAAATTTCTTTCAGCGGCACAAGCGCAAAGTCTCTGTCGAATAAAAATTTATGCGGCACAGTCAAACGCTCCGAAGAAATTTTTTGCCCTTCGATAAAAAGAATGTCAATATCGATTGTGCGGGCTCCCCAATGTTCGCGGCGAATTCTGCCAAGTTTAAGTTCAATCTTCTGCAACTCGCCAAGCAATGCGAGCGGCGCAAGTTCGGAAGAAATTTTTATCGCGGCGTTTATGAAATTCGGTTGATTTTCGACGCCCCAAGGCTCCGTTTCATAAAATGACGATACCCGCAAAAGTTTTACGGCGGGAATTTTTTTTATTCCTTCGATTGCCCGCCGCAAAGTTCTTTCACGTTCGCCGAGATTCGCGCCGAGTCCGAGATAATAAATCATGCGCCGATTCTGTGACGAATAATTTCGACAGCCGCGCCTCCGAATTTCTCTTTGACGGGCGGCGCGGGCTTGTGAATCGTAATTTTCAAGCCGTCAAGCAGGAAATATTTTCTCAACAACATTTCGCAAATGTCCTGCGCAACGGTCTCAATCAAATTGCGGGGAGCACCGCCGACGATTTTTTTAATGTCGTCGAGAACTTTCACATAATCAATCGTTTCGCCGAGATCGTCGCTTTTGCTTGCTCGCGAAAGATCGAGATAAAGTTCCGCGTCAACGATAAAAACTTGCGCGTGTTGCTTTTCGTATTCCGAACAGCCGTGCCGCCCTTTAATTTCAATCCCCTTCAAAATAATTTTGTCACTCATGAAAAAATATCCTCCTTTAATTTATCTGCCATTAAACACATCCGCGAAATCATTTTGACATTGTGAACGCGGACGATGTCAACGCCCTTGCTTATCGCCCAAATGCAAGCCGCGCCCGTCGCCTCGTCGCGTTCTTCAAGCGGAAACCCCGTTGCCCAGCCGATAAAACTTTTGCGACTTACACCAATCAACAGAGAAATTTTCTGCCCGTCCAAAATTTTCAATTCGTCAAGGCGGCGCATGATCTCCAAATTTTCTTTCTGCGTTTTGCCGAAGCCGATACCGGGATCAAAAATAATCTGCCCGTTGAATTTAGCCGAAGTTCTGCGGAAAAAATTTTTAATGTCGGCGATAATTTCTCCGTCGGAACATTTTTCGCTGTGCATTGCGATAACGGGCGCATTAAATTTTTCGGCAACGGCAACCATGCGGGAATCTTCGAGCCCGTGAACGTCGTTGATAATGTCCGCGCCGTGATTCAAAGAAAATTCGGCGACTTCGGGCTTGTAAGTGTCGACGGAAATTGGGACGCCGAGATTTTTAATCGCGGGCAAAATTTTTTCGAGGCGGGAAATTTCTTCAGCCGCACTTATCGTCTTTGAAGCGGGACGCGTAGATTCTGCTCCGATGTCGAGAATATCCGCGCCGTCGGCAATTAATTTTTTTGCATGATTAATCGCCGATTCAACCGAAAAATATTTGCCGCCGTCAGAAAAAGAATCGGGGGTGACATTCAGAATCCCCATTATCAAAGTTTTATTGCCGCGCAGATTAAAATTTATCATAATTCCTCCCAAAAACTTTAAGAACTAAAAGTTCAGCGAAGACACGGGCGCACAGGGATGTGCGCCCGCCCGCAACAGAAACAGGATGTTTCTATTGCGGGGCAAACGCCCTTTCTTTTTGCAACTTTTTCTTTGGGCGTAGCAAAGAAAAAGTTGATCCTTTACAAAAAAGATTTTTGAATGAATCGAAGTCACGAGCCGCCGAGATGGTTTTGCGTTCCCACTTTAGAAAAAAGGGGGCTCTCGCCCGCATTATAGCGCATAGCTTCCGCAAGTTCAAATTGACATTTAGCCGCCGAAAACGTAAAATTCTTTCGTACTTTTAAAAGAAACGGGAGGGAGCAAAGTGGTTTTATCGAAAGCCAAATTGATGACAATGACGGCACTATTCGCCGCGTCCTCAATACTTTTCGTCGGTTGCGGCGACAATCAGCAGAAGCAAGCGCAGGTTCAAAAGGCGCAAGTCAAAGCAATGAAAGTCATTCAACGCGATACGCCGCTCGCCAGCGAATACGCCGGACATCTGGTCGGCACAGAGGAAGTCAAAGTTCAATCAAAAGTCTCAGGCAACGTCGTAGAAAAATATGTGACGGGCGGACAATTCGTCGAGCAGGGACAACTTCTCTATCAAATCGATTCGCGCCAATACAAATCCGCCGTCCTTCGAGCACAAGCAGATCTCGCACAAGCCGAAGCAGTTTTGGAACAATCGATAGCAACTTACAACAATTCTTTGGTCGACTTGCAACGCAACCAAAAACTTTTTGAAGAAGCGGCGATAGCAGAACAAGTAGTCACAACTCAAGAAGCAAAAGTCCGTGCGGACGAAGCAACCTGCGCGGCAAACGAAGCTGCAATTTATGCCTGCCAAGCCGCACTCAGAACCGCGCAGGAAGATCTTGCCGACACAGAAATTTATGCTCCGATGAGCGGACAACTCGGCGTTGACGACGTTTCGGTCGGAACTTTTGTTTCGGCGGGACAAACAACTTTAGTCACGCTCGGCGCACCCGATCCGATTTTCGTTCAATTTTCAATCAGCGAATCGGATTATCTTCACTTCATGACCGTTCAAAACATGCAATCGGATCATAATCCAATCAATGTGACGATAACGCTCGCCGACGGCAAGGAATATCCTTTTGAAGGAAAAATTGTCGAAGTCGACCGCGAGCTCGGAAACAGCACGGGCTCTTTGATTATGAAAGCACTTTTCCCGAATCCCAGCGGGCTCCTTATGCCCGGCATGTTCGCCCGCGTCAAATTAACCGGCGAAGTCATTCCCAACGCAACTTTGGTTCCGCAACGTTCCGTTCAACAACTTTTGGGCAAATCTTTTGTTATGGTTGTCGGTAACGAAAATAAATCCGAAGCGCGGACAGTCGAGCTCGGAGATCAAGTCGGAAGTTATTTCGTCGTCACAAAGGGTGTCAACACGAGCGATAATGTCATTGTCGAAGGCTTGACAAATTTGCGCGAAGGAATTGAACTTGACGTTAAAACCGTTACGCCCGGCGAAATGGGCTTTACTCTTGCAAATGTGACGAGCACTTATAACGCGGACGCGGGACTCGACGCGCCCAATAAAAATCCCAACGCCCCCGACAATCTGCGCGGGAAATAAGAGGTTTTTTAATGCAAGCTTTTATTTTGGACACGGAAAATTTTTCCGAAATGCACGAAAAACTTGCGCCGCAACTTGAGCAACTTAAAATCAAGCGGAAAGATATTTTGAACGCGGAACTTTTAATTGAAGAAGTTTTTTGGCGCATGGTAAATTTCGGCAAAGCCGCGCAGGTTAAAGTTCGTGTCGAGAAAAAATTTTTCGGCAAAGTTCAAGTTCAAATGACGGCGGAGGGCTCGCCTTACAGTCCGCTTGTCGAAGCCGCCGATTGGGAAGACGATAAAGACGACGAAGATTATTACAGCATGATGATTCTTAAAGCGAATCGGCAGAAACTGAATTGGTACCACAAAAATAATCTCAACGTCGTCACGATAAACGTCCGAAGTAAAGGAAACTCACAAGCAATTTTGACGGCAGCAAGCATTTTCGGCGGGCTGATTTGCGGGTTGCTTATGAGAGAATTTCTTTCGCCCGAAGTCATTTCTTTTGTCGTCGAGATGATTATTCAGCCGGCAGAAAAAATGTTTCTCAACGCGCTGAACTTGCTCATTGCGCCGTTAATTTTCTTCAGCATAATAACCGGCATAATAGCTATGGAGTCGGGAGTCGACGTCGGGAAAATAGGCTTGAAATTGATGGGCTTTTCCCTTCTCTCGTTGATGATTTCTCTGTTTATCTCTTCCGTTGTGGCGTGGATTTTCTTTAGCGGCGACACGACAGCAATTAACACCCTGTCTTCCGCCAAAAACGCCGCTGTCGAAAGTTATCAATTCTCTTTGGTTCAATTCATCGTTGATATTATCCCCGGAAATTTCGTCAGTCCCGTCTTGAATGGAAAAGTATTGCAGATTATTTTTATCGCCATACTTTTTGGAATGTCTTTGAATGCACTCGGCGAAAAAGTTTCCCTCATAAAGGAGCTTATCGGCAATTTGAACAATGTTTTTACGAAAATGATCTCAATGGTAATTTTCTTCGTGCCGCCGATTGCTTTTTTCGCGATGATTACTTTGACTCTCAAAATTGACGCCGAAATTTTAACGGTTATTTCAAAGCTGTTTATCGGGCAATTAATCGCAACTTTATTGATGCTTGCTTTTTACCAGATTTTTGTCTGGCGTATCGGGAAAATTTCGGTTAAACCTTTCGTCAAAAAACTCTTCACGCTTTTGCCTCTGTCTCTTGCAACGGCAAGTTCAACTGTCCTAATGCCATCCATGATGAAATTATGCACAGAAAAACTTGGCGTTTCTCCCAAAATTTCTTCGTTCGCTATTCCGATTGGTATAACCGCTAACCTGCCGGGCACCATGATTTACTTTATTACGGCATGTGTCATGTTCCTGAGAATGTACGGCATTGAACTTGACTTGCAAAATATCGCGTTGGTTGGCTTCTTGTCAATAGTATTATGTCTTGGGAAACCGACGGTGCCTGCGTCTGCAGTCATTTGCGTTGTAACCATTGTAAATTATTTCGACGTCCCGAATGAAATTGCGGGCTTGCTGTTTTGCCTTGACACTTTGATCGACAGAATTGTTATCTTCGCAAATGTAACAGCCAATGTGGCGGTGGCGACGATTTTGGCGCGAACAGAAAATCTTCTCGACGAAAAAATTTATTTCACGGAGTAAACTTATGGCAAAATTTTTTTGGATGAACACGGAAAATTTTTCCGACATGCAAGAGACATTGGACGATCTGCTGAAACAAATGAAGATTGAACAGAAAGACGCCTTGCGGGCAGAGCTTTTGGTTGAAGAAATTTTTTGGCGCATGGTAAATTTCGGTAAAGCCGCGCAGGTCAAAGTTCGTGTCGAGAAAAAATTTTTCGGCAAAGTTCAAGTTCAAATGACGGCAGAAGGCGCGTCTTACAATCCGCTTGTCGAAATTTCCGATTGGGACGAAAACGACGAGGAATATTATCGCACACTGATTTTGAAGGCGAATCGTCAAAAGATGAATTGGCTCCGCAAAAATAATTTCAACGTCGTCACAATCAACGTCCGCAACGAAAAAAATCTTCAGCTGAAATTGACTTTGGCGGGAATGCTCGGCGGAATCCTCTGCGGTTTTTTCCTTAAAGAATTTGTTTCGCCCGAAACAGTCGCCCTTATCGGAGAAAATTTCATCACGCCGATTTACACAATGTTTATGCACGCGCTGAAAATGGTTATCGCGCCCGTGATTTTTTTCAGCGTGATTTGCGGGATAATCGGAATGAATGCCGGCGCGAGCGTCGGGAGAATCGGTTCAAAATTGGTCGGGCTTTACCTTTTTACAAGCGTAATTGCCTCAATTATCGGCTTGAGCATTGCCAAGCTTTTATTCTCAAACGGCGTTCCGCAACTCGGAAAAATTTCCGGCGGTGCCGCCGCCGAAAGCTACGACTTTTCGCTGATTAAATTTATCGTCGAAATAATTCCTTCCAATTTGGTCAGCCCCATTGCCGACGGAAACTTAATGCAAGTGATTTTTATCGCCGTGCTCTTCGGCATTGCGCTTAACAGTCTCGGAAATAAAATTCGGCTGATTCGGGAGTTCGCAAAAGATTGCAACGAACTTTTTATGAAAATCGTCACGATGATAATTTTTTTTGTGCCGCTGATTGCCTTCTTCGCAATGATAAATTTGGTGACGGGAATGGGCGTTGAGATTGTCTTGATGATGGGAACGTTGATTGTCGCAGAGCTTGTCGGTTGCGGCGCAATGTTGGGCGTGTACATGTTTTTGATTCGGTTCGTCGGGAAAATTTCTCCTCTGCCTTTCCTTAAAAAAATTCCGTCGTTATGGGCGGTACCTTTCGCCACAAGCTCCAGCGCAGTTACAATGCCTTTCACAATGAATCTTTGCACAAAAAAAATGGGCGTCTCCCCGAAAATTTCTTCCTTCTCAATTCCAATCGGCGTGACGATAAACATGGACGGCAACTGCGTTTATATGCCCGCCGCCGTGATTATGTTCCTGAAAATGTACGGCGTCGAAGTCGATTTGAATGCGCTGATGATAATTTTCGCAATGACTGTGGCTCTGTCAATCGGTGCGCCCGCCGTGCCCAATGCGTCCGTAATTTGCATAATAACCGTCACGGCAATTTTCGGAGTGCCGACCGACATTGCGGGAATATTATTTTGCATCGCCACAATTTGCGACAGAATCGTTACTTGCTTTAACGTGACGGGCGACGTGGCGGCAACCGTGACTTTGGCGCGAACGGAAAATCTTACCGACGAAAAAATTTATTTCAGCTGATACATTTATAAACCCAAAA
>CALFJC010000015.1 GCA_937877655.1 uncultured Selenomonadales bacterium | reverse complement strand
GAGGCGTAAGCGCGACGGCGTAGTTCGCTACGTCTAGCGCGCAACAACGAAGTCAAGCGGAAAAATAACCGTCACTTGTAATGTTTACCATCAGCTCCTAATTTTTCCATCCCAAATGTTTTGCTTTTTCAAAATCGGCTTTGGCTCCTTCTTCGTCGCCGAGATTTTGTCGGCAAAGCCCGCGATTGTAATATTGCTTGCCGTCCTTCGGATTTAACTGAATTGCTTTATTGAAATCCTTAATCGCCAGTTCAAATTGTTCCAAATCGATATAAGCACAGCCGCGACCGTTATACGGTTCGGCATTTCTCGGATTTATTTGAAGAGCTTTGTTAAAATCCTTAATCGCCCGCTCGAATTGTTTTAACTTTATAAACGCGAGCCCGCGACTGTGATAGAAATTACCGAATTTCGGCTTGAGCTTAATCGCCTCGTTGAAATCTTTAATCGCCTGTTCGTATTTCTCCAAATTGCAATAAAGACTGCCGCGATTGTGGTAATAATCGGCGTTGTTCGGATCGATTTTAACGGCTTTGTCATAATCTTCAAGAGCTCGCCGGTATTGTTTCAAATCAACGTAAGCGTTGCCGCGATTGTAATATGCCATGTCATAATTCGGATTGATCTCGACAGCTTTATTGTAATCCTGAACGGCGCGCTTATATTTTTTTAAGCCGACATAAGCGACGCCGCGATTGTTATAAGCATTTGCATTGTTCGGATTGAGTTCGACGGCTTTATCATAATCTTGAATGGCTCGTTCGTATTTTTTTAAATTGTAATAAACCAGCCCGCGATTAAAATACGTCACGGCATCGTTCGGATCAATTTCAACGGCTTTATCATAATCCAAAATCGCAATTTCATATTCTCCGAGTTGATTATAAGAATTTCCACGATTTTGATACGCCCAAAAATAATTTTCATCAAGTTCGATAATCTTATCAAAATCTTGAATCGCCAAATCATATTTTTTTAATTCGTAATAAGTCAGCCCGCGCCAAAAGTAAGCCGTAAGATAATTTTCGTCGACTTCAACAGCTTTATCAAAATTCCAAATCGCATGTTTATATTTTCCGAGTTCGTGATAAATATTTCCGAGATTTAAGTATGTCATCGCAAAATTCGGCTCAAGTTCTATTGTCTTTTCGTAATCTTTGACGGCTTGATCATATTTTTTGAGCATCTTGTAAGCCGAGCCGCGATTGTTATAAGCATTTGCATTGTTCGGATTGAGTTTTATAAATTCGTCGTAATCTTGAATCGCCAAATCATATTTCTCCAATTTGTAACGAGTTAAGGCGCGCCAAAAATAAACTTCATCGTTATCGGAATTCAAGTTAATCACGGCAGAATTAATCACGGCAGAAAATAATTTTAACGCATAACGATAATTTCCCTTCTTGAAAAATTTAATTCCTTTCGCAAGTTTTTTGTTCTGAGAAAATTTAATTCCTTTCGCAAGTTTTTTGTTCTGAGAAAAATTTTTGCCGTCCTCCATACAATTTCCTCCTTTCCGAAAAATTTTCGTCAAAGGCTTTATATCATAAAAATTTCTGCGAGTAAAGATTGGCGGCAAGCTTTACTTTAAACCGCGTTATGAATATAATTGCCCGCGTAAAAAAATTTTTTGAAATTCATGAGGTGTTAGTTTTGAAAAATCATACAAAGTACAGCAAAGGATATTTCATGCCGCCGGAAATAATTTTGGATTGGGCGCGGAAAGAATATCCCGAAAAAGCTCCGGTGTGGTGCAGTGTCGACCTGCGCGACGGAAATCAATCGCTGATTATCCCGATGAGTCTCGACGAGAAAATTGAGTTTTATAAAACGCTCGTCAAAATCGGATTCAAAGAAATTGAAGTCGGCTTCCCCGCCGCCAGCGATACCGAATACGCGCTCCTCCGCAGGCTGATTGAAGATAATTTAATTCCCGACGACGTGACCGTTCAAGTTTTGACGCAGGCGCGGGAACATATCATAAAGAAAACTTTCGAGGCACTTGACGGCGCGAAGAATGCGATTGTTCATGTTTACAATTCAACTTCGGTTGCCCAGCGCGAACAAGTTTTCCGCATGTCGAAGGACGAGATAAAAAAAATCGCCACCGACGGCGCGAAACTTTTATTGGAGCTGACGGAGAAGGCGGGCGCGAATTATCGCTTTGAATATTCTCCCGAAAGTTTCACGGGCACCGAGCCCGAATACGCTTTGGAAGTTTGCAACGCCGTTTTGGACGTTTGGGAGCCCGTCGTTGACCGCCGTCCGATTATAAATATTCCCGTCACCGTCGAAATGAGTTTGCCGCATGTCTACGCCGCGCAGGTTGCTTACATAAATAAATATCTCAAGTTCCGCGACAAAGTTATTTTGAGTCTCCATCCCCACAACGATAGAGGTTGCGGCGTCGCCGATTGTGAGCTCGGACTTTTGGCGGGCGCGGACAGGATTGAAGGAACTCTTTTCGGCAACGGCGAACGAACAGGCAACGTTGACATTGTTACTTTGGCAATGAATATGTTTGCTTTGGGCGTCAACCCCGAATTGGATTTCAGCAACATGCCCGCGCTTGTCGAAATGTATGAACGCGTCACCAGAATGAAAGTTCATGACCGTCAACCTTATGCGGGCGCGTTGGTATTTACGGCGTTCAGCGGCAGTCATCAAGATGCCATTGCAAAAGGGATGCATTGGCGCGAAGAAAAAAATCCCGATCGTTGGACTGTTCCCTATTTGCCGATTGACCCGAAAGATGTCGGGCGCGAATACGACAGCGATGTTATCAGAATCAATTCGCAGAGCGGCAAGGGCGGCGTCGGCTTTATCATGGAGCAACGTTACGGCGTCGAAATGCCAAAGAAAATGCGCGAGGACTTCGGCTATTGCGTCAAGGCAGTTTCCGACCGCAAGCACAAAGAACTTTTGCCCGACGAAATTTATCAGATTTTCAGCGATCAATATGTCAATGTCGACAAGCCGTATAAATTATTTGAGTTTCATCTTCGCAAGGAACCGGGCGGCGCGAGAGTCGGCAGCGTCGATTTGGAAATCAACGGCGAACGCGTAACTTATCCGGCTCGCGGCAACGGAAGACTTGACGCGGTTTCAAACGCTCTTCAAAAAAATCTCGGCATAAGCTATTCCAATTTGACTTACAACGAACACGCGCTGGAGATCGGACAATCTGCGCGGGCTATCGCTTACATTTCAATCACGGGCGCGGACGGAAAAGTTACTTGGGGCGCGGGCATGGATACCGATATTATCACGGCGTCGATTCAAGCCCTTATCAGCGCGATTAATCGCATGGTTGCGGGCAAATAGCGGAGGTTAATTTTTATGGCGACATTTCAAATGACTTTGGACGACGATTTTAAAAAGAAAGTCGACGAGCTTTATGAAAGTCTCGGCATGGACACGGAAACGGCTGTAAGATATTTGTTTCATGTTTCTTTGGAAAGAAAAGAACTTCCTTTCAGCATAAAAGATCCCGATATTCCCGATGATTTGCTGGAAGCAATTCGTGATGCTCGCGAGCACAGAAATCTTTACGGTCCTTTTAACACCGTTGAAGAAGCAATGGAATCCTTGTTGAAGGACGATTGAAAATGTATCAAGCCATTGCAAGGATATTTCAAAACTCGTTGCGGTTTTGGACTTGCTGAAAACGGGCGAGCCGTTACCGAAAACGTAAATAAAAAAAGAGCCTCCTCCGATTTTGGAAGAGACTCTTTTTTAATTAGCAATTAGTAATTAGTAATGAGTAATGGAAAAACAATTACACATTGCTCATTACTAATTGTTAATTGCTTTTCAAACGGGTACGCGATTTTCTATTGCTTTGGCTATTGTCAAAGAATCGGTTCCCGAAAAATCCGCGCCGACAGCCAAGCCGCGAGCAAGTTTCGTGACTTTGACGCCCGAAGGATTTAAAAGCCGCGAGATAAAAAGCGAAGTTGCATCGCCTTCAACTGTCGGTTCAAAGGCGATTATTACTTCTTGAACTTTATCTTCGCCGACACGTTTAATCAATTCGCGAAGATGAATATCGTTTTGCGTCACGCCCGCCAACGGAGAAATTAAGCCGCCCGTCACGTGATATTTTCCGCCGAAAGAACCTGCGCGCTCAATGGCGTCAAGGTCTTTGGAGTCTTTGACAACGCAAATAATTTTTCCGTCGCGCTTGTCGGAGGCGCAAATGTCGCAGATATTTTTATCGGCGTCAATCGTGTTGAAACAAATTTCGCAAGCGTGAGTATCGAGCTTGACGGAGCGAATAGCCGCCGCCAAATTTTCTACGTCGTCGGCTTTCATTTCTGCTATATGATAAGCAAGCCGAGCGGCAGTTTTTGTACCGACGCCCGGCAATTTTGTAAGCGACTCCATCAAAGCCGCCATTGCTTTTGAACTCATTTAAAAGTTTCCAATTTCTTAAAAGATTTTTTCTTGCCGAATATAAGTCTTTAGCTTTTCATTGCTAATTGCTAATTACTCATTGCTAATTACTGATTGCTTTTTCCGCCGCCCAAGAATTTTCCGATTAAATCGCCCATGTTTCCGATATTGCCGCCGAGCGCGTTGCCCGCAAATGCCGCCATGTTCGCGTTAATTTTCTTTTCAATCTCGGCATTCGCCGCGTTGACCGCACTTACAACCAAATCTTCAATCGCGCTGACATCGCCGTCCTGCACGAGCTCCGGCGCGATTTTTATTTCTTTGACAACTTTTTCGCCGTCGACTGTCGCCGTTACCATGCCGCCGCCGACTTGTGCCGTTGCAGTTTCTTTTTTGAGTTTCGCCTTGTTCTCCTCAAAACTTCTTTGCAAAGCCTGCGCCTGTCTCATTATCGCGTTCAAATCAAATCCCTGTTGTGCCATTAAAAAATCTCTCCTTAATTGTTAATTTTTATGGCGTCGGACGCTCCAAAAGCTTCCATTGCGCCGACAAGATTGGTGCGGGCGGGCTCGGACATGTTATTCAGAACGGGCGGCAACAAATTTTTATCGATAACGATTGAAACTTTTATTGTCCGCTTTGCAATTTCCGAAGCCTTCGCCTCAAATTTTTTCTGAATTTTTTTCAACATGTCCGCGACAATCGCCGATTTAAATCCCACAGTCAAAGTATCGCCCGCAAAACTCATGACGATTGCCTTATCCATAAAATATCTTGAATCCTCAATCAATGAACTTGCTGTATCATAAAAAATTTTTTGCCCTTCGTCAAGATTTTCACTCGGCAAAGAATTCTGCGCGGCAATCGGTGCAACAAAATTTTGAACGGGCGCGGCAAGTTTCATCAGCGTCATTTCCAAAATAATATCGGGAATGCCGGAGCCGTACATTTCTCCGACAGATTTTCTCAAGGCGTCGATAAAATTATCAAGCTCGGAGAAATTCTTTTCGTTGCGGTCGAGCATCTCAAATTCAATATCTCTAAGCCGCGTTATCAAAGATTCGGCGATAATATTTGACGACAAGCCCGACCGAAAAGCCCGCGTTATCGCCTGCCCGACCGCCGCTCTGTCCTTTGCTTTGACGGCGGAAATTATTTCGTCAAGATTTTCGTCCGAGATCAAACCTAAAGTTTCGTTCACGTCGTCGAGAGTAATTTCCTTGTCAGCCATTGCGTAACATTGGTCAAGATAAGTCAAGGCGTCGCGCATTGAACCTTCAGCAAGCCGCGCAATTTTTTTTGCCGCTTCTTCCTGCAAGCCCACGCCCAATCTCCGCGCCAACGTCGAAAGATACGGCGCGATTATCGTTTGCGGTATCAATCGGAAATTTAAAACTTGGCAACGCGACCGAATTGTCATCGGCACTTTGTTTATTTCGGTTGTCGCCAAAAAAAATGCCACATTCGGCGGCGGCTCCTCGATTAATTTCAAAATCGAATTGACTGCCTCGAAAGACAGCATGTGAACTTCATCGATTATAAAAGTTTTTACGCGGGCGCGGAGCGGCGCAAGATAAGCCGTCGACAAAAGGCGCGTGACATCTTCGACGGAACGATTTGACGCCGCGTCGAACTCGACATTGTCGGGCGAAGAATCAAACGCCAAACAAGATTCGCATTTGTTGCAGGGAATTTCTTTTTTGTCGAGCGGACGTCCCGAAAGTTGCGCTTCGTGAACTCTGTCGCAATTCATTGCTTTGGACAAAAGCCGCGCCGTCGAAGTTTTGCCCGTGCCGCGAGTGCCGACGAGTAAATAGGCGTGCGAAAGTCTGCCGCTTGAAATTGCTCGCGTCAAGGCGTTTGAAATATGCTCCTGCCCGATTAATTGCGATAAAGTTTTCGGGCGACCGCGTGTATAAAGTGCTTCATAAGCCATAAATTTTCCTCCAAAATTTTTTCGCCTTAAGCATAAAAAAAACCCTCGCGAATTGCAAGGGGAAATTTTCGCTCAAAATTATTTCATGACTGCCGCCGCGATTTTGGTATAACCATTCCAAGCAAAAAGTGCGTCTTTCGATTCGTCGGCTAAAATCTTTTTTATGTCGCAGATGTGAAGGAAATGATCTCCGACTTCAACGACTTTATTTAAACTCACAACGAAGGCAACTTTTGTTTCGGCAGGAATTTTAATTTTGCTGTCCGCAACTTCGACGAGTTCAAGTTTGCATTTCGCCGCCTTGTCTATTGTTTTGCCGCTGACTTTTCCGCAATACAACAGCGCGTTACCGATTTTGCCGCTCGGCACGGTGAGAATTGCTTCTTTTGTTTCGCGAAAACGTTCGCCGCTGTAAGAAGGTTTCATCATTGCAAAACCGATCATCGGCGGTTCAAACGACACGTAAGACAGAAAAGATACCGGCGCGATATTCGTTGTGCCGTCCGCCTTGAGTGTACAAACCGCCATCAACGGTTGCGGCGAAGTTAAATTCATTGCCTTAACAAAATCAATTTCATTCAAGCGAATCACTCCTTGCAAAAAAATTTCAGCCGTCAACGCAGAAACCTGATCTCAATCCGAAGCTGCGCTACAATAACCGCTCGTTGCTGCGTATGCCCTGGCGAGCTTGTCAGTACAGTTTGTGTTCGGCGAAACCAAGTCCCTGCGTTCACAGCTGAAACTTTATATATTTGGGGAATAGATTTTAAATGCAGAATCCTTTCCGCATTTTCAAATTCATTTACTGGCGGAGAGTGAGGGATTTGAACCCTCGGTGCGCTATCAACGCAACACACGATTTCCAGTCGTGCTCCTTAAGCCGCTCGGACAACTCTCCGCAACGCCGCAAAGTGTATCATTCAATCCGCTAACTGTCAAGAATTTTTTTAGTACTCGGCGGGCGGAATGAAAATTTTGTTTATCGGGACTTCGTTTATCGGAAGATCTCCGTCTTCTTCGCTTAAAACTCCCCGCGAACGTCCGATTATCAATTCGTTGTGTTCACGCGCCCAATGCAATATCGTTCGATAAAATTTGTACATTACGTCTCTGCCGGAAAAATTTTTCAGCTCCTGCGGCTCGCCCGAAGTATCTTTGTCAAGTTCGCCCCATGTGTCGTCCAAATCAACTTTCTCCACAACTTGCACCGTCATATTTTTTAAATCGAATTTTAACATTTCCGAGCGTCCGACAAGTTTATTATAACCTCGCGTCGAAAGTTTTTTCCAACGCCGCTTTTGTATCACGTCTTCAATTTGAATGTTATCGTAAATGTAAATTGCCGGCACCATCAAAATATTCAAGTCAAGTGTTCCGTCTTCCTTGACTCGATAGCCTGCCGCTTGATGATTGAACCAATAATTTGCTCGCGGCGTCGACTGTACCCACATATAAATTTCTGTCGG
Organism: uncultured Selenomonadales bacterium; assembly: GCA_937877655.1. Taxonomy (GTDB): domain Bacteria; phylum Bacillota; class Negativicutes; order Selenomonadales; family Selenomonadaceae; genus Quinella. The sequence goes on along the minus strand of CALFJC010000015.1, from coordinate 30,969 downwards.
TACCTCCGTCACGACTTCGCCTTCTTCCCAATTCTCCGCGAAAGTCTGACTCGCTGAAAAAATTATCGCCGCCGCCGTTATCCCCGCGAAAAAATTTTTTAGTTTCATGTCCTTCATCCTTTCCGCGCAGATTATATCAGCTGTCAACAAAAAGCACAAAATTTTATTTCGGCTTGGCAACGTCAACCCAACCCGCGCTCTTGATATATTTTTCCAGTTCGTCGAGTTTGAATCGCGCACAACTTTTATCGTTGCCGGCGGCGGGATAAATCACGTCGAATCTTTTCAGCGAGGCGTCAAGATAAATCGGAATGCCTTCGTTGACGGCAAAAGGACAAACTCCGCCGACCGCGTGCCCGATTAAATTTTCCACTTCGTCAACGGGAATCATATGCGGGCGGCAGTTGAATTGCGTTTTAAATTTTTTGTTGTCGATTTTCATATCGCCCGACATCAAAATCAGCACGGGCTTTTTGTCAACGAAAACGGAAATTGTTTTGGCAATGCGTCCGACTTCGCAATTAAGAGCCTGCGCGGCAAGTTCGCTGGTAAATGTCGATTGTTCAAACTCAATCACGCGTTCGGGCTCGCCGATCTCTGCAAAATATTTTCTGACTTTTTCAATGGACAATTTATTTCCCTCCAAAATTTATTTGCGCCAAAATTTCTTGCGGCGTGTCGACAATAATTTCCGCGCCGCTCTCAACAAGTTCACTGCGCGGACGAAAGCCCCAAGTCACTCCGACGGGCAAAAAGCCCGCGTTAATCGCCGTCTGAATATCAACCGCTGTATCACCGAAGTAGGCAACCTGCGCGGGCTCGACGCCAAATTTTTTTGCGCCTTCCAATGCGCGAGTCGGATTAGGTTTTCTCGGACGCCCGGGCTCGTCGCCGCTGACATAAGAAAATTTTATCGGCGCAAGAATTTTTTTCGCAATCGCAACCGCCGCGAAGTGTTGTTTGTTCGTGCAGATGCCCAGCGGAATTTTTTTCTCCGCCAAAATTTTAAGCATGTTCATAATCCCGTCGTAGGGACAAACTTTTTTCAAACAGTTGCGAGCGTAACAATCATTGTAAAAAGCCAATGCCTCGTCAACGAAATTTTCATCGGAAATTTTTTCGGCAGGAAGAGCGCGGAGCATCAACTTTCTTGCGCCGTTACCGACGAATTGTCGAACTTCATCGAGTGTCCTGCGCGGAAAATTGTAATGATCAAGCATTTCATTAACGCTGTCATGCAAATCGGCGAGAGTATCCGTCAAAGTGCCGTCCATGTCGAAAATCGCCGCCTTGTAAATTTTCATTTAATCGCCTCCATTTCATCAAGCCGTTTTAAAAATTTTTCCAATCGAAGCAGTTCAGCCGAATCGGTCACGCGCCGCTTGGAATAAAAAAATGCAGGGGCAAGGGAAACGGGAAATGGGATAAGGGAAGGTTGCAAAAATGCAGGGGCAAGGGAAACGGGAAATGGGATAAGGGAAGGTTGCAAATTCGTTCGCCTTATCAATTCGTTAATCGTGCCCGCGTTGCCGTCCAAAATTTTCACGTGCGGCGGCAAAACTTTTCGCAACGTGTCCTTGAAATAATTAAAATGTGTGCACCCCAAAACCAATGCCGAAAATTTTTCAAAGTCATAATCGGCAAGCTCCCCGCGCAGATAATTTTCTACCGCCGCCGAATTGAATTCCTGTCGCTCCGCAAATTCCACCAAGCGCGGCAACGCTTTAAGCTCCGTCAAATTTTCTGCGTGAAGTTTTTCTATCAAGTTCAAAATTTTTTCGCCCGTGATTGTTATCGCCGTTGCCGTAACCAAAACTTTTTTTTGCGGAAATAAATCCAACGCCAATTTCAACGCCGGCTCCATTCCGATTATCGGCAAAGAATATTTTTCGCGCATTTCCTTTACCGCAACCGAAGTCGCCGTGTTGCAAGCTACTACGATTGCTCCGACGCCTTGCCCGATTAAAAATTCAAACGCCTCGTCCACAAAGCGCAAAACTTCTTCGCGAGACTTCGTGCCGTAAGGAACATGATCTTCGTCCGCAAAAAATATAAATTCTTCCTGCGGCAAAACTTTCAGCGCGTGATGTAAAACCGACAAGCCGCCTATTCCCGAATCAAAAAACGCCACTTTCAAAAACAATTCCTCATTCCTAATTCCTAATTCATAATTCCTAATTAAAAAGCCCCCGCCGCCTTAATTAAAATGAAAATCGCCAAGCCGACAACAGAGCCGACGATTGAGCCGTTTAATCGAATCCAGATAAAATCTTGCTCCGCCTTGTCGTAAACTAAATTGTTTAATTGTTCTTCGGTTAATTTTTCCAACGCAGATTTTGCGACCGTCCCGACCAGCGGTTGCGCATGGAGTGCCGCCCGCGCCGTCAATTCGTCTACAAATTTTTCAAATGCCCGCCGCGCCGCCGTATCTTCGCCGATTAATTTCAAAAATCTGTCGTACTCTTCATTGAAAATGTTCACGAGCAATGCGCCCAAACTTTTTCCCGAAAAATTTTTTGACGCCCGCGCTTTTTCAAATGCTTCTTCAAAATCTGTCGTCGTTATCTGGCTTTCAATGTGAATCAGCGCGAGTTCAATCGCTTCCTCAAGCGGGAGTCCCTTAGACGCGTCGATTTGTATGTCCTCCACCAAACCTTTAAATTCGATTGTGTCGGCGAGTTCCGAAATTTTTAAGCGGCATTCGTTAAGCGTCCGTCTGTGAATTTGTGTTTCTGCGGCGAGTTCGTCAAGAAGTTTCAGCAGTTGCGTTTGCATGATTCGCGCCGCTTCTTCAAAGTTCACCAAGTCAAGCATTTGCGCGAGCCCCGCCATCAAAATTGAAAAGCCGCCCATGTTTTTTGTTTTTTCGCTGGCGTATTCTTCCAAAATCGCTTGGAGTTTGTCGAAAGTTTCGGGCTTCGCCGCCACACGACGTATCGCCTTGACAATGCTTATAAAAATTTCTTTGTCCTTGTTGTTGCGTTTGAATTGCGCGCCGAAATCGTTAATCAAATCCTTCGCGGGAATGTTTTGAATAACTCGGCGAAGTTCGTTAGCTATTTCCTTTGAACGAATTTCTTTTTTCTGCGCGGAGACAAATTTTTTCACGACGTTAAAAAGTTCTTCGACAACAATTTTGCGCGTTGAATCTCTTGACAAAAATTCTACAATGCGAGGAAGAAGTTTGAAGTCGCCGAGCTTTTTAAAGATCGTTCGCCGCGAAAAAAATTCTTGCTGAACCATAACGACGGACGCTTTGACGAAATCTTTTCTGCGGCGCGGCAAAATCGCCGTGTGGAACGGAAAGCCGAGCGGTTTTTTGAAAAGCGCGGTAACCGCAAACCAGTCCGCAATTCCGCCGACGAGTGCCGCCTCCGTCACGAACAAAAATCCTTCAGCAAAAATATTTCCGGGAAATGTGATTTTAAAGCCGACAGCCATTAAAAAAAACAGCGCGGCACAAAGTAAAGTCGTGTCGGCGTTATTCCATCTGTTCAAAAATTATCACCCCCAAAAAGCAATTAATAATGAGTAATTAGCAATGAGTAATGAAGACTAAATCGAAGTAGTTTACGGGCGCACAGGACGTGCGCCCGCCCGCAACAGAAACAGGATGTTTCTATTGCGGGGCAAACGCCCTTTCTTTTTGCAACTTTTTCTTTGGGCGCAGCAAAGAAAAAGTTGAGAACACTTCCACTTTAGAAAAAAGGGGACAATTTACCTTACTAAGTGCTCAATAATTTGCGAGATGACATATAAAAACATGCCGACCAACGCGCCGCAAACCGAGCCGTTGATTCTTATCATCTGCAAATCGTCCGCCACGTGACTTTCCACAAACTCCGTCAACTCGTCGTCGCTGAATTTATCCAGCCGCTCGCGAATCATTTGCGGTATCTGCCCGCGATATTCTTCCAATAAATTTTCCACAAAATCTTTTATCAGCGCGTCAAATTTCTTCTGAAACTCCACATCATTTTTAAACTCGTCAATCTTCGCGTCAACCAAAAAATCCGCCGCATCTTTCCAAATGACGGGCTTGCGCTCAACCTCAACAATCTTTTTGGCATCTTTCGGATTTGCCGCCTGTTTACGTTGCAACGACTCCAAAACTTTCGGATCAATCTCGCCCTTAACGTTGACATCAAGCCAAGTCTTTATGTAATTCGCCGAATCAAATTTCTCAATGAAAAGAATTTTTAGCTCGTCCAGAAATTTTTTCGTGCCGAGACCGCCCGCCGCATTTGTCACGAAGCCGCCGAAAGTTTTAATCATTTCGCCTGCCGCCCGCGCAGTTTCCGCGTCAAGCATTCCTTCCGCCTTTAGAATTTTTTCCGCCTCGTTAATTTTCTTGTCAACAGTTTCGTTTAAAATGCTCAAAATTTTTTCGTCCGTCAAATCCATACTCGACAAAACCAGCGCACGCCCCGCCGAATCTCCTTCGTAAGCCTCGCGCAATTCGGTTATCTTCTTCAAAATTTCTTCCTGCATGTGTTTGCTTTGCAAAATTTTATGACCCGTGTCAAGGAGCGTAATTAAAATTTTGCGGCTGTGTTTGTCGCTCGTGACAACTTTTATCACCGCGTCGAAAAGTTTTTGCGCGTCCAGATTTTTAATTTCATTTTCCAAAATCGGCGCAACGCCTTGAGAAATTTTTTTTGTATCAAGCCCGCCGAAAAGTTCACTCAAAATTTCTCGCACCAAAATTTTGGTTTTCTCCCGCCCTTTGTTCTGCTCGAAATAATCAATCAAAAGCTGCGCCGTATTTTCATCGCGGACGGTCTCCATAATATTTTTTGTGTTCAGCAAATCGCTTCCGACAAATTCCACAATCGCATCCATAATCCGAGCACGATTGCGCCGCAAAATTTCTGTGTGAAAACCAATTCCCAACGGCTTGCGAAAAAGTGCCGTCACGCCAAACCAGTCCGCCATGCCGCCGATTGTCGCCGCCAAAAAGCCGTGATTCAAAAGTCCGAGAGTAAATCCTCCGACCGAGCCCGTCAAAATAAATTTCAGCGGAGAAATTTCCGGCAAGGTTGAAACTGCAAGAACTGCACTCGCCGCCAATGTCGCCGTCGCCTTCGTTTTGTTGTCTGCCAAAAATTTTTCACCTCCATCTCCGTTTAAATTATTTTATCACGAAATTTCCTGCGTGTCTTCAAAAATTTTTCACAAAAAAAGACTCCCGAAGGAGTCTCAAAAAATTTTCCCGACAAAATTTATTTGGAACGTTCACGAAGTTTTTGATCAATGTAGCGATAATATTCAAAATGCGTGACGGCATCTTCTATCTCGAAAAAAGATCCGTCAATGAAAGTGCTGATCTCGAAAATTTTAAATCTGTAAGAGTTTTCGCGCCGCTGAATTGCAACATCAACTCCGAGATCAAAAAGTTGCGTGCTGAAAAATGATTGATAGTATTCAGGGAAAATATCCCCGAACTCAACAAATCTGTCGAAAAGCATTTTCCAATCTTCGCCGAACTCCGTTTGAAGAAAAGTCTCAAAATCCATCCAAAAACCGCCGCCGGAAATATTCGTACTTAATCCGTCCGCATTGCCGATTCGCGGAAAGAAATGAACTTTGAATTTTCCTTCGGCTCCTCTGCGCGCATGAACTCTTATATTAAAGGGGTTGCCTTGACGTGTTCGCGAAGAAATGTAAGGTTGCAAAACATGTCTGCCGGCTGTGAAATTTTCATTATAAAAATTCAAAAGTTCTTCGTCGGTGTCGAGAAAAAATTTTTCATTCTTGAAGTTGATAAAATATTTTTCGCCTTCGCGAGATATTCGGGTTACGCCGATTTTATTTGCGCCGCCATTTGTTTTTAATACAATGTCGCCTTCATATTTTTGAAACAGCTCCAAGAAATGATTAAAATCTTTAACAATGTGAGTATCAATCAGAAAATCGGTTAAAATGCCGTCTTCCGCCAAAAGATCATAAACTTTTTTCTTGGCGGCATCCATAGGTTGGCGAGTAAAATAACAATCCAGTTGCCTTAAATCTTTGCCGTATTCGCCGTTCAAAATGCTGGCGGGGTTGTCAATAATCTTCGGCAAGGGAACGACCCGTTCAATTTTTTTGTTGCCCTCCAACATCGTTGCCCGGACGGTTTTATTTTTAAAATCAATGTCTTTTGGCGTGAACAGGAGCAATTCCATATTAAAATTTTTTGCAATGTAAAATTGGGCGCAAGTGGCACTTTGCGACTTCCAAATGTTTTTGTTTTTTCTCATTATGCCGACGCGGAAAGGCGGAACGCTTTTTGTAACAGATTGAGATTTTGCGGGCTCAACTTTTTTGGACGGAGATTTTGTCTCGGCTTTGGAAGGAGAAGATTTTGTTTCCGTTTTTTGGAGCGGAGATTTTATTTCATATTCAATCGGCTCGAAGGGAACTTTTTCGCCTTTTAAAAATTTGCTGTAAGAAATCATGCCCGATATACTGTGTTGCACGTCGTCAATGCGAATGCGAAAAGCATCGGAACGAATATAAAAACTGCCGGCTATACGTTCGGGCTTCGGAAAATACATTGCCATTTCCGACCAAAAATAACTGTTGCGCAATCGCTCGGCGCGCAGATTCAACGTCGAATAAAAAGTTTCGCCGTCCACACGTCTTAAAAGATTTTCCATTTCGGGCAGATAATTCATGCGCCGAATCATATTTTCTTCCGCCACAATCATTTCCAACTGCGTAGGTGTGTGCCCAGTCGATTCGTATATTCTGATAAGGTACGAAGAAATATTATCGAGCCCGAACTTGAAATATTCGGCTTTGGGTTTGTAAATCGTCAGCTCGTTCAGAGAATGTTGCATCCAATGATTATGTTTCTCCCAGTATTTTGCTTTGATAAAATAATTCACGGCGCGTTCAACGGCTTCAAGAATTTTTGAATCTTTGGTTATGCCGTAAAGGCGCATCAAGCCGAAAAGAGCTTCTCCGTCATAGGAATTTACGCCGAATTCTTTTTTGACAGAGAAATCTTCGACGTTGAGAATGTGAGTAAAATTTCCGTTAGATTTTTGCAAGGCGAGAATTCCGCGAGCAACGGCATTCATCAGCGGAATATATTTTTTTGTCCCGCTTGCCGTCGTCCACTTTGCGAAAGCCAAAAGTGCCAGCCCGCTTATCCCGATTGTAGTTATTTTGTCTTCGCGGAAATAAATTGCATCTTCCTTGTAAGAAATTTTTCGATAGCACAAGAAATTTCTTATCCCGTATTCCAAACTTCTTTCGATAGCATCGCCCAGAGCTTTTTTGTCGTTCTCGTTTGTGCAAACCTCGTAAGCTTCCGCCAATGAAAAAATCGTTCCAAAATGTCTGTGGGTGTTGTAATCGGGAATTTCTTCTTCGTCGCAAGGATAAAGCCCGTAAATAAATTTTCCGTCCGCGTCACATTGGCGGGCGAGATAATTTGCGGCATTCATCGCCATAGCGAAAAAAATTCTGTAGTCGCTTGTCGTGAAATCTCTTCGCCCCGCGTTCATCCATTTGCCCGTGATATTCAGCGGCACGCGCATTCCTTCTTGAATAAAAATTCCGTTGGTGTCGAAAATTTCAAGTTCGTCTTCGTCGGAAAGTTGCGGGAACTCGCAACCGAAACGCTCAAGACAATATTTTTCGGCGCGTTCGGGTTGAAATTCGCCTTTAGATTTTCCTTTTTCCGTGTCGGACAAAATTAAATTTGCGTTGAGTTCTTGCTCGGTAAAAGCGATTTGATAATTTTTGTCGAGCGCAATTCCCTGCCGAAACCAGTTGCGCGCTTTGGAGCTTATCAAATCCAAAAAATCTGCCCAAGAAGAAGTTTCGCTTGAAATTACCCAATCGGCTCGCAAAATTGAAGGCTCGATATCTTTTTGATTCAAAATTTCTTCCAACGCGGCTAAAGATTTTTCCCATGCTTCTTCGGGTGTCTCGCCGGCGGCGTGACGCACAATCGCCTTTTCCTTCATGTCGGAGGCGGAAAGAAACAGTCGACAGGTTCCGTAAAAATTTTCGGTGAATGTTTCGATAAAAAATGGAAAAAGTTTTGCGGATAATTTTTTTAAAGACAAGAGAGAAGTCCTCCTTTTCCTTTAAAAATTTTTGTATAATGAACGAAATCATAAGATTGATAAGACAAGTTGTCAATAAGACAAGCTGTCTGAAATATTCGGAGGGAAAATTTTTGAGAGCGGAACACAGACAAGAAATGAAAATGCGGCGGCGAAATATTGTTTTGATTATTGCATATGACGGCACGAATTACAACGGCTTTCAATGGCAGAGCCCGCCGCGAGTTGCCGTTCAAAATGTTTTGGAAGAGCGGCTTGAAAAAATTTTCGGCGACAAAATCGAATTGGCGGCGGCAGGGCGGACGGACGCGGGCGTTCATGCCTTCGGGCAAGTCGTAAATTTTTTTACGGACGGAAAAATTGCCGTTGAAAAAATTCCGCTTGCCGCGAGCACGGTTTTGCCGTCGGATATTGTCGTTCGTGAGGCGCGGGAAGTCGACAAAAATTTCAGCGCATTGCACAGTGCGAAGAGCAAAATTTATTTCTACAGAATTCTGCGCGGGGCGGCGTCGAATCCTTTTGCGAATCGATTTGCTTGGCACATTTTCAGACCGCTTGACGTTGAGGCGATGCGCGAGGCTTTAAACTTGTTGGTAGGGACGAAAGATTTTTCAAGTTTCAGAGCGGCGGGCGGAGCCCCGAATATTAATCCCGTTCGGACAATTTTTGCGGCGGAAATTTTTAATGAAAATATTTTCGGCGGAGATATTTTGACGATAAAAATTCATGCAAGCGGATTTCTGTATCACATGGCACGAAATATCACGGCGGGAGTTGCAGCTGTCGGACGAAAAAGATTAAGCGTTGAAGGATTCAGAAAAATAATCGACGCCCGCGACAGAAATTTATTGCCCGCGACGGCTCCCGCGCAGGGCTTATGTCTGCAGGAAGTTTTCTATTAAAACTTGCAAAGTTTTTGCTTTGGTATAAAATACGTTGGTATTTTATTTTAATTAAGAAGGAGAAAATTTTTTATGAAGTTCTCATGCTACAAAAGCGATTTGGCGGAAGCCCTGCAGTTCGCCATAAGAGCAGTTCCGCCCAAGCCGCAGACGCCTGTTCTTTCGGGATTTTATCTCAAAGCGGAAGGTTCCATGCTTGAGATACAATCCAATAATTTTTTTACGGGAATAATTACCAGAATCCCCGTCAACACCGAAATTGCGGGCGAAGTTGTTGTCAGCGGAAAAAGGTTTCAAGAATTTGTTCGCAACATGCCCGATGATACAATTACTTTTTCCAATGAAAACGACAGCAATACTCTGGCGATTGAGTCAGGCGGCGCGAGCGTCGAACTTTTGACGATGAAAGCCGACGATTTCCCGAAAGTGAAAACGCCCGAAACAGATCGTTCTTTTAAAGTCAAAACGACCGTTCTGAAGGATTTGATTCGCAAAACAGTTTTCGCCGTCGCAAAAGAAGATTCGCGCCCGATTTTCACGGGTTGTTGTTTCGAGATAAAAGGCGAGCAAATTTCTCTTGTCGCAACTAATACCAGTCGTCTTGCGCTTGCCAAAGGAAAACTTTCCGACAGCTATGAGGAATGCAGTTTTGTTGTGCCGGCGGAGACTCTGCGCGGAATTATGTCGCGGCTGGATTCAAATGACTTAGAAAATTATGTTACTATCGATTATTCTTTCCGCTATTTGACTTTTACTTTCGACAATGTTTTTATGAACTCGCGGCTTATCGAGGGCATGTTCCCGCCTTACGAAAAAGTTATTCCGTCTTCAAGCACAACAAATGTAAAAGTCAACACCGCCGAGTTCAAAAGTGCGGTTGATTTTGTCGCGCTTATGTCGAGGGAGACGGAATATAATACAGTCAAATTTATTTTCGGGAACGGCGGCGTAGAAATTTCTTCCGATTCGCCCGAAGTCGGCGGCGCAAGCCAGAATGTCGAAGCTGAAATTGAAGGGGACGACTTGGAAATTTCTTTCAATGTGGGTTTCATTGCCGACGCGCTGAAGGTTTTCGATTCAAAGCAAATCGACATTGCGCTTAATGACAAATACAGTCCCGCCGCTTTCACCGAGCCCGGCAATGAAAATTATGTTTACATTGCAACTCCAGTTCGCACTTAAATGAATGTCACGGAAATTTTTTTAAAAGACTGGCGCAACCTCGCGGAAGTAAATTTTTTCCCCGACGTTGCGACAAATATTTTTCTCGGACAAAATGCGCAGGGCAAAACAAATATTCTTGAGGCGATTAACTTCGCGTCGCTGTTGCGTTCCCGCGCAGGAAAAGAGTCCGAACTTATTCGCTGGGGAGAGACTGCCGCGCTTTTGAGAATAAAATTTCTCAAGGCGGGCATCTCTCACGAACTGGCGATAGAAATTTCTTCGGAGAGAAAACGCAGAATTTTGCTGGACGGCAACCCGATTCGTCCGAAAGAACTTATCGGCAAATTAAATTCTGTATTCTTCTCGCCCGAAGATTTATTTATGTTCAAAAGCTCGCCGATGGTTCGCAGAAAATTTCTCGACGCGCAAATTTCTCAAGCCGTGCCGATTTATTTTTTGGAACTGACAAAATATAATCGCCTTGTCGAATTGCGAAATGCTCTGCTGAAAAAAATTCGTGACGGCTCCGCGCAGGTTGATGAATTGGATATTTGGGATGAACAATTAGCTTTCGCCGCCGAAAAAGTTATAAACAAGCGTTTGACTTCGATTTATAAATTAAATTTCTTGGCGAATTTTATTCAAGAAAAAATTTCCGCGCAGGCAGAAAATTTATCTGTGGTTTATGACCTGCGCGGGCTCGATTCGCAAGAAAATATTTCGGCAAATTTTTTAAAGGAATTGCGAGCGCGAAGATTTAAAGACATTCAAAGCGGCTCAACGAGTTTCGGACCTCACAGGGACGACTTAAAATTTTTTGTCAACGGGCGGGAGCTTAAACTTTTCGGCTCGCAAGGACAACTTCGCACAGCCGCGCTTGCCTTGAAACTTTCCGAATTGCAATTTCTAAAATCGGAAACGGGCGAATATCCGCTGTTGCTTTTAGACGACGTAATGAGCGAATTGGATTCGGCGCGGCGAGAAATGTTGCTTGAATTCCTGCGCCGCGAAAAAATTCAGACGCTGATAACGGCAACCGACCGCGCATATTTCCCGACAGAAACTTTCGGGAAAATTTTTTTGGTTAAGGCGGGGAGATTGACGGATGGAGTTTGAAAAAATTCTTATTGATAAAATGCACTCGCTCGGCGCGGCGACTTACAAAAAATTTCTCTGCAACGAAATAATTTATTATTGGCGCGAACTTGTTGACGAAAATATTTCCGATAAGGTCAAGCCCGTAAAAATCGAGCGCGGAATTTTGTTTGTTGCCGTCGAAAGTTCCGCCTTCAGAGATCAATTAAAATTTTTGGCTGAAGAAATTATCAACGCCATTAACGAAAAATTTCCGTCGGAAGAACCGCTCGTCAAAGAAATAAAAATCGCTTCGGCTCTTCAAATTGCCGACATGCCGCCCGATAAAAATCCTCAACCCGCGCAGGTTAAAAAATCTGTTGCGTCGCCGGAAGAAATGATTTTGACGGAAGAAGAAATTAAGCGTTGCGAGGAGCAGGCACAAAAAATTTCCAACCCCGAACTTCGACAAACTGTTTTGCAAACTCTTTTGGGGCAGGCGAAATTTCAAAAGTTTCGTTTGGCGAACGGCTGGCATAAATGTTTGAAGTGCGAAAAACTCTGCGCGGCGGAAGAAATTTTTTGCGAGGTTTGCAAAATAAAAGAGCGCGACATTATGATTGCCGAGCTCTTTAAAATTTTTTATGATTCGCCTTGCATAAAATCTTGGGACGCGCAGAAAATTTTGCTGGAAAAAATGCCGCACATGAAAGGCGAGTGCTCCCTTGACGTGATTGAATCTGCGCGGACTTCACTGATTCAAAAAGTTGCGGGCAAAATTCGTTTCGGCGACGAAGAATCAGCCGACGTTTTGAAATTGGTTGCGCTGGAAAAAAGATTGCCGCCCGAAAAAATCACGCCCGCGATTATTCGCCGAACGTTAATCGATTTGCAATTCAATCTTTCGGAACAGCCGAAACTTCAACGATATTTATCAAAGTCGCGGCAGAAATAAAAATCGCCTCCTTGCTTTTGGAGACGATTTTTTTTAATCCGTTACAAGTTCCGCCGTCTTCGCATTTGCGGCACGAATCAAATCTTGCGGCGAAAGAATTATTTGCATTCCCCTTTGTCCCGCGCTGATTGAAATTTTTCCCAACGTCAAGGCGCGGCTGTCGAGATACACGGGATAATTTTTTTTCGCTCCGAGCGGCGAACAACCGCCACGAACATAGCCCGTCAGCGGCAAAAGTTCTTTCAGAGCAATCATTTCGACAGATTTATTTCCGCTCGCCTTCGCCAGAGCTTTTAAATCGAGTTCTTCGCCGCCGCCGATAACCGCCATGATTATTCCCGTCTTGTCGCCGCGTGCCACCAACGTTTTGAAAATCATTTTTATATCAAGCCCCGAAACTTGCGCGACGTGAACCGCCGATAAATCTTCTTCGTCGACTTCATAAGTTTTAATTTCATAATCAATGCCCAGCCCGTCAAGAATTCGGGCGGCATTGGTCTTTTTTATTTTCTTTGCCAAGAAATTTGTCCTCCCTCGATTGAAATTATCATCTCAATACACGAAAGATATTGCTCGCGCTCCTTAAGCGAAAATTTTTTCCCGGCAAGCTTAAGAAGTTCGGTCACTATATAATTTTTGAATTCGGGATCAATCGGGTGTTGAGATTCTTGCGCCCGATTCAAGAGAATACAAATTTCATTCCAATCGGCGGCAGAAAAATTTTTAACGGAACTCAAAGCACTCTGCGCGGAAAGTTCCATAAGTTCGCTTGCGGGAGACAGAGGATTTCTCATCGTAATTTCCCAAAATCTCGTCAAAGCCTTGACGCAACCTTCAAAGTCTTTGGTTACGAGAAATTTTTTCATGAAAAGCCGCGCCGCGTCGCCGATTTTGTTTGCGAACAAAAGACAAGTTGCCTGCTCAATCACGCTCCGCATGTCGGAAAAATTTTTGTCCGCTTGAAAATTTTTGTCGTGATAAATTTCATCGACAATGTTTATAAGTTTGTTGTGCCTGTCATATTGATGAACAACTGACGGAATGTCCCAATCAATCCTTAAAATTTTGTCCTCGTGAATCGGCAATTTATGACGACACATTCCCATTGTAAAAATTTCTCCGTGCTCAACGTCAATCTCAATCAGATTTTCAATCGGCAAAAGATTATTATATGCGAGATAATTTGTGACGGCTTGGTCAAAAATATCTTTCGTTTTATGCTCCAAAATTTTCCACAGTTCGCGACAAAAAATTTTCATCTCGGCGGACGTGCCTATAACCGTGCCGCAACAAATAATTTTTTTGTCGGCAAGTTTATCAGCCTCCGCTTCGCCCAAACACCCGACAATCCAATCGTAATTTATCCTGTTGCCGCTTTTGCTTCCGCGAATGTCATCCGCCTCCGTCGTCAAGCCGAGATAATTTCGATAATTTTTAAATGCTGCGAAGACATCGCCTTGAAAAATCACGTCGCGAGTGTCGGTTATAAAAATTTGTTCGTAAGCGTCGCCGTACATTTCAAGGAAGTCCAAGAAAATTTTCCAACGAGTGTTATTCGGAATGCCGTTGTTCAATTCTTTTGGAAAATTTCCGAGCAAAACGCCCGCGCCAATCAAATATTCGCGAGTGAAATCCGAAATGTCATCGACAAAAAAAACAATCTCCGCACTCGGACAATTTTTTTTACACGAAAGGACAAACGGCTCCAAAATATCCCAGCCGTAACCTTTTGCAACGCCAAGCACCAAATTTTTTTTCATTGAATAATTACCTCCAGCGCGATTTTTATCATGTCGTTGAAAGAAGATTGTCGTTCTTCGGGCGTGCAAAATTCTTTTCGCCACAAATCATCGCTGACAGTGAAAATCGCCAACGCTTGAACTTTTGCGGCGGCGGCATGAAGATAAAGTGCCGCGCTCTCCATTTCAACAGCCAAAATTCCGTAGCGGCGAAGTTTGTCGTTGAAAGTATTTTTCCCGTCGCCGAAAGTTCCGTTCGGGTCGTCATAATCGTTGTAAAATAAATCCGTGCAAATGACGTTGCCGACTTTGACGGGCAGATTTAAATTTTTTGCCGCGTTGACTGCTTTACTCAACAAATCAAAATCGGCAAGCAGAGAAAAATTCACCGCGCCGCCGAAAACTTGATTGACGATTGAAGAATCTGTCGAAGAACCTTGCGCAATTAAAACGTCGCGCAGATGAATATTTTCGTTCATGCCGCCGCAAGTTCCCACGCGAATTAATTTTTTCGCACCGTAAACTTCAATCAGCTCGTGCAAATAAATCGAAATGGACGGAATGCCCATGCCCGTTGCTTGAATCGAAACGCGCTCGCCTTTGTATTTGCCCGTAAAGCCGAAAATATTTCTAATCGCCGTGTATTGATAAACGTCCTCCAAAAAATTTTCCGCAATAATTTTCGCCCGAACAGGATCGCCCGGCAATAAAACTCGCTCGGCAATTTCTCCGACTTCAGCCGCAATGTGTATGCTCACTTCAAAAACCTCCGAAAAAAAATTTTTGTGCATTTTATCTTGAAAAAATTTTTATGTCAAAAATCATTCGGGCTTGCGCCATTCTTTCATGTCTTCGGGCAGATTGAACAGGCGCAAAATTTTGTTGACGACGTGATTAATTTGCGCCTCCAAACTCGACGGCGTGTTGTAAAAAGTCATGACGGGCGGCATGATAATTGCGCCGCAATCGGCAAGCTCTTTCATGTTGCGCAAATGAATTCTGCTGAACGGCATTTCGCGGGGCACAAGCAAAAGTTTCCGATTTTCTTTAATGCAAACGTCCGCCGCTCTCAGCAAAAGATTTTCGCAATAACCCGCCGCAATGCCCGCCAAAGTTTTCATTGTGCAAGGAACGATAATCATTCCGTCAACCAAAAAACTTCCGCTGGCAATGGAGGCATCCATTTGATTTACGTCGTAAACATAATTTGCAAGGCGGCGAATTTCAAAGATGTCAAAGTTAGTTTCGTCACGAATTGTAAGCTCCGCGCCTTCCGTTATGATTAAATGTGTTTCGGCTCCTTCAATTTCTTTAAGGCTGCGAAGAAGTTCAACGGCTATCACGACGCCGCTCGCCCCCGTAATTCCAACTATCAACTTCATAAAAAATCCTCCTTCATTCCTAATTCTTAATTCCTAATTCCTAATTATCAATAAGCTCCTTTGCCTTTGAAAACGGCTTTGACGGTTTTGAAAAGATACATGATGTCAATCCACACCGACCAATTTTGAACGTACCAGGTATCCATTGCGACGCGTTCGGGATAAGTTGTGTCGCTGCGCCCGCTGACTTGCCACATGCCCGTTATGCCCGGCAAAACCATATAATATTCCCGAATATTTTTTCCGTAACGAACAACTTCGGCTTGAACAATCGGACGCGGACCGACCAAACTCATTTCGCCGCGAATCACGTTCCAAAGTTGCGGCAATTCGTCTAAGCTCGTCCGCCGCAAAAAACTTCCAAGTTTCGTAACTCGCGGATCATTCGTCAGCTTAAAAGTTTCGTCCCATTCGCGTTTTGCTTCGGGATTTTCTGCCAAATATTTTTTTAACTTTGCTTCGGCATCGGGTACCATCGTTTGAAATTTGTAGCAAGGAAATTTTTTCCCCGCCGCGCCGACTCGCTTGTGAGCAAAAATTATTCTTCCGCGGTTGTCAATGCCGACCAGAATTGCAATTACCAACAGCACAGGAGAAATTATCAGCCCGCCAAAAATCGTCAGCGTCAAATCGAAAATCCTTTTTATCAGCCGATTGTAAGGGCGCGACAAATTATTTCGCAGATTGAGCATCAAAATTTTTTCGCTGAACAAAATCGAAACTTCCGCGCTTGACATCGGCGTCCCAATCAAGTCGGGGATAAACGAAATGTTTTTGACGTGCGGTTGAATTTTTACGATAAGTTCTTGAAGTTTTTCCTTGCCGAGTCCCGGCGCGGCAATAACAATCGTTTTAACCTGCGCGGCACGAATTAAACTCCTTGCCTCGTCAAAGCCGCCGAGTATCGGAAAATCTTTCGGCAAATTTTTTGAAACGGGATGATCATCAATCAGTCCGACAATTTTATATCTGTAGCCCAAATCTTCCTGCCAAAATTTTATGAGCTTCTCCGCCGTGAGTCCCGCGCCGATTAAAATTATCGGCTCGTAAAAAATATTTCGCCGCTTGAGAAATTTCAACACGACGTAGCGAATCACACAAACATTTATCAGCACGAACAGCCCGAATAAAATTATGAACAGGCGCGAAGACAAATTGCTTGCCTTCAAAAAGTAAATGATGATTATCGACGAAATCCAGCCCGCGAAAACCGATTTGAAAATATCGCGCATGGTGTCGACAACCGGTTTCATTTGCCGATAAGTGCGCGATTGCCCCAAGAAAATTAAAAACAACAGCGGAACCGCGCCGTAAATGTAAGAGTCGGCGTAAATGTAAGTTACGCGGTTCCAAGTGTCGAGCTTGTCGCGCAAGATAAAGGCAAGATGTTCACTCAACACGACTCCGACATAATCGAACAGTAAAAATAAAATCGGCGGCGCAAAAGAACTCAATGTCGTCGAATTTTTTTTTGCAGACATAATTTTTTCCTCGTGAATTTTTTACGCCTATTCTAACACAAAACCGCCCGACTTTTGCCGAGCGGTTAATTTTTATCGGAGAAAATTTTAAAGCATCAACATTGCCTGCGCGAATTTGAAAACTCCGAACGCGCCGATAGCCATGCTTGCATACCACAAATGAATTTGTTTCATGAGCCCCGACAGCGACACCATCAGAATCGCGATTTGCAAATAAGTCATCGCGCCCGCAAAGCCGCTGTTCAATTCGAGGAAATGATCTCGCTCCGCCTCTTTGAGATTGGCTTTTTTTCTTATCTCCATTTGTTCTTCTTCATAACGGTCGGCGGTTTGCTGATAAGTTTGTTTCAAAACGGTCAGCTTAATCGCGTCAGCATAAGGCGGCGGATCTATCTCCAACTCTTCGATTTTCATTTTGTAAAATGTTTCCTTCAAACTTTTTGCCTGATAATAAGCCCAGTTGTCGGACGCTTGACTTTGCGCAAGAATTGCTTTGCTCGAATAAGCCCCCGCATAAAGCGAAGAAAACGTCGCGCAGATTGCCAGAACTAAAGTTGTAAGCGAAATTAATTGATTCGTGCGCTTGGAAAAATCTTGAGTTTTGCTTTCGTCAATCTCAAATTTTTTAGCCAAAATCATTCCCCCGAAATTTTATTGAACTTCAACGTTGGTTGTAATTTCTCTGTTTGTCACAGTGAACAAAATGAAATTGGAAAGTGCGCTGTCGTCGGTCGGCGTCATGAACTCGAAGGCGTAGCCGTAATTGCCGTCACCGAGCGGTTCGTCTTTAATTTCGGGATTTTCGCCGATTGTGAAGGTGTCGACTTCTACTTGAGTAAAATCTTCGTCTTCGCCCGAAATTGTCATGCCGTAATGAATCGTGGTAATTTCGTCGCCTGCGCGGAGTTTGATTAAATCGCGGTCGCTCATGCCGTGATTGTCAATGCCTTTCCTTGCGCCGAGAATGTAATATTTTTCATCGGCATAAACATAAGCAACCAGCAAATTGCATTCGACGCCGTTGAGTTTAACCGGCACGGCATAAAGATTGTAGCCGTCATTTTCCGCAGTAATTTCGACGTAAACGGGATGTCCGTCAAGCATTGGCCAAACTGCGCGGAAATTATCCGTGAAAGTTCCGCTGTTCCAATCGGCGTTGACATCGGAATCGGAGCCGAGATAAAGAATTATGTCGTCCTCAAGTCCCATGTAAACCAGTTGGCAATGAACGCTTGAAAGTAAATCCATCTGCTCGGCGTTCAGCTGAACAAAAGCATTGCCGTTGCTGTCCATTTGAACGGGGAAATCTTCCAGCTGAGAAATTTGGAAAATTTCTTGCCGTTGTTCGGGCGGAGTGGTGGGAACGGGCATTTCGGGAATTTGCGACTGCTCGACATAAGCTTTGACGTTTTCGGGGATCTCGCCGTAAATCAGATAGTAATACAAAATTTTTTGCGGAAGCGGTGCCGCCTCTTGATGGAGATAATTAATCAAACTTTGTTCGTCGCCGCTGTAAGAATAAAAACTCGAAAGCCCGCCGCCCTTGTCACGATAAGCTCCGTTGATTCTGTAGACAACCGCGCCGTCAACCGCGTTAATCAATCTGTCGGCGGTTTTGGGCAAAATTCCCTTCGTGCCCTTCGCCAAATCGACAAGATCAACCATATTTGAATAACCGGTTCTGCGCGTGTTGCCGCCGTAATTTTCGGCATTGACCGCGCCGCGCCCGAAGTTGGAGAAAAAGTTTCTGGGATTTTGATAAGCCGACTTCAAAGCCTCAAGCCCGAATGCCTCGTAAGCCGTGCGAAGTTCGGGCAAATTTTTTAAATCGATAACCGAGAGCGTCACCGTATCTTCCAAATCGTATTTCTCACAGGCAGAATAATAAGTGTCGCAAATGACTTGACCGAGTTTCGCGCCGCCCATTGCGGGATTTTGCACAAGAGCTCCGAGCCAACCCGTGTAATTCCAACCGAGTCCCGGCTCGACTTCTTCGGACGCCGTCATAAATCTTGCAAGTCCGTCAAGCGTGTTGACTGTGTCATAAGTCGCCATCAAGCAGGCGTCGAAGCCGATCATTTCAAAAGGAGGATTATCGGCGGACGGTTGATGCGTTGCCGTAAAAGCTTGGCGAATTTCATTCAAGTCCAAACAATTTCCTGTGCGTTCGTCGAAACAAACTCCCGCCGCCGAGCCGCCGCCGTGATCCCAGAAAACAAAAACTCTGTGATCCGCCGCGATTTGTGCGCCGTAACGAACGAAATCAGCCAAAGTATTCGCGTCGCCCATATCGGCGTCGGGCAAAGATTCAACGCGTTGAAGTCCGTTTGTGTCGTAAAGATAACGCTCGACCGCGCCGCTCGTGACAACGTTATTTTGCCATTGATTCGTGCCGCCCGTCTGAATCAAAACCTTTACATTGTCGGGCATTTTGACATTCAAAATTTCTTGAAAATCTGCCGAAGCCGCGCCGTTTTGAGTTTCCAAATCCGTGCCGCACAAATACCAATAAACAAGCCAAGTATCTTCGGCTTTGTATTCGTCGGTGAAATTTGCCGCCTTAATTACGGGATCTTTTTTTTCTTTTTCAACCGCGCCGCCGCAACCTGTAAAAAGCAATGTGCAAAGAGCAATTAGTAATGTGTAATGAAAAATTTTTTTCATGTCATCATCTCCTTTGATAAAAAAAATCGCCCGACAAAAGCCGAGCAAAAAATTTTTACGCAAGATTATTTCTGACCCGTGACAAATTTTGCAACGGCTTCGGGATTTTCGGGAGCCCAATACATTTTTCCGTCGGAGCCTTCAACTGCCTTGCAAGTGAATTCCATTGTTGCCGCCTCGTTAAGCGGGAATTCGTTAATGTAGTTGTCGATTGATTCAAGCGCGAATTGTTGGAACTCTTCGCTGGCTTTAAGTTGTTCTTCCGTCAAACCTTGAGCCTGAAGTTCGCCGTAAGCCGTGCCGAGCGCAACCAAATCGGTATTTTCTTCGGCAACTTTCGCCGCGCCTTCTTGATTAATCGTCGTGGCGGTAAGTTCAACAACAGGATGTTCCTTGTCGTCCTTCTTGACTGTTGCTTTCATGTCCATAGCGGCGTGAAGTTTTTCGATATATTGCGCCGTCATTGTCGCGACGCTCTCTTCGCTGAGCGGATACATTTTGAAAGCCTCAATTAACGGCGTGATAACCTGTTCCTGAACTTTTTCAATGTCGGCATCGGTCATGCCCGCCGCCATTTTGTTTTCGTCCGCAACCATGCCGTAAGCATAAAGTTGCGCATAAGCAAGAACAGCTTTATCGGGCGTGCCCTCGACTGTGACTTCTGTCTTTTTTTCGTCTTCCTTTTTGCCCGCGTCGCCGCCTTTATTGCCGCCGCAACCCACCAAGCTGAGCGCGAGCAAAACAGTCAACGCTCCGAACAAAATTTTTTTAAGCATAAAAATTTCCTCCTGTTTATGTTAAATTTTTGTGTTGCCTGTTTGAGTTTGTCCGCGAATGAAATTCTTGAAAACTTTCAAATCCTGCGGAACCCAAAGAAATTTTCCGTCTGAACCCTCTACAGCCTCGCAAGTTACGTCCAAAGTTTTTTCCGGTTGCAAAGGAATGTTTTCGATATATTTTTCAAGCGCAGTCACTGCCAAGTTTTGAACTTCGGGATTATTTTTAAGTTGATCGTCGGTTGCGCCGTCGGCTTTGAGTTGTCCGACCATGCCGAGCAAGGCAATAAATTCGTCGTTTGAAAGAACTGCTCTGTTCGCGCCGATTTGATCGGGCGGCGTGGTTTTCAATTCGACGACGGGATTTTTGGCGTCATCTTTTTTGAGCGTCACTTGGAATTTTATTTCGTCCTTAAATCGCGAATAAAACTTTGTTGCGATTTTGTCCAGACTGTCTTTGCCGAGCGGGACGATGTCATTAAAAGATTCTTGGAATGCTTCCTGCATCTGCCCGCGAATATTTTCCTTGTAAGCTTCGGAGAAACCTGCCGCCGCCAAATTTTCGGAGTCGCCCTTCATGAAAATTTCCGCATAAGCAAGAACAGCTTTATCGGGCGTGCCCTCGATTTTTTTTTCTTCGCCGCATCCCGCCAAGAAAATTATCATCAAACTCGCCGCGCAGATTAAAATTTTTCTGAGCATAAAAAAATCTATCCTCCTTTCGTTCGCCCGCATTATATCAGAAAATCTTTCGCTTGCAATAAGATTTTTGAACATAAAAAAATCCGTCGCCTTTTTTGAGACAGCGCAAAAAATTTTTGAGTATCGATTAAGAAAAAATTTAGCGACGAACTCGATTGAGTCCGCCGCTTTTTTTATGCCGTGACAGCTCCGGCTTTGTAGCCTGCTTTTTGAATTGCCTCGCGCAAAATTTCATCGGAAATATTTTCTTTCAGTCCGACCTGCGCGGATTGTTTTTCCAAACTCGCCGCCGCTATCGTTACGCCGTCAATTTTTTCCAGAGCGCGAACAACCTTGTAAATGCATTTCTCGCAAGTCATTCCGTCAACGTCAATCGTGCGGTGAATCGGAAAACGTTCAATTTTTTCCACGCGGGCGCGATAGCCGTCGTCAAGTGCCTTTTTCGTCGAACAACTGCCTTCGCAACCCGAACAATTTCCTTCCGAACAACAAGCCGCTTCGCTTTTGAAAAAAGCCCTGTAAATTTTTTTCAGCCCGTAGCCGAATGCCGCCGCGATTAAAATTCCCAAAATAATCGTTGCCGCCATAAAATCATCTCCAAATTCGCTTAAAAATTTATCCCCGACAAAATTTTTGCCGGGGATTTTTTATCGGGGAAAATTTTTATTCAAAGCCCAAAATTTTTCCGCCTTGACCCGCTTTAAAAGCGGGAGAACAGCTGTCGCGTTTTGCCGCTCGATAATTTGAATTAATTCGCCGCGGTTGTACGCAACGCTGCGCATTGCTAGCCTCACCGGAAAATTTTTATTCAAAGCCCAAAAGTTTTCCGCCTTGATAAACAATCAACGAGGCAACCCACGCGACCGCGCAGGTGTAGAAAAATGCGAACGCCATCCACTTCCAACTTTGAGTTTCTTTTTTGATTGTGCCGAGTGCCGTCATGCAAGGCGAATAAAGTTGCGTGAAAACCATAAATGCAAGTGCCGCAAGCGGAGTAAATGCGCCGCCCAACGAAGTTCCAATGAGCGTGCTTGCCGATTCTTCTATGTCTTCGTCTTCGGTTGAAAGTTCGTCCGTGCCGTAAAGGATTCCCATAGTCGAGACAACCGCTTCTTTAGCCATTATGCCCGTAACAACTGCCGCGCCCGCTTCCCATGTGTCAAAGCCTTGCGGAGCAAAAATCGTTGACGACGCCGAGCCGATGCTTGCTAAATAGCTTGTATCCATTTCGTCCGTCATGCCGTCCGAATTGAAATTGCTGAGGAACCAAATCATAACCGACATTGCAAAAATTATCGTGCCCGCTTTAATCAAATAGCCCTTGCCTTTATCCCAAGCCTCAAGCAAAACCGTTTTCAAGTCGGGCAGTCTGTAAGGCGGCAATTCGAGCAGGAAAGTTGATTCTTGTCCTTTGAAAGTCGTCATGCCCAAAATTTTCGCCATCAAAATTGCAACCGCTATTCCGAGAAAATACATTGCGAAGACTACGTTGGCGGCGTTATCGGGGAAAAACATTGCCGCAAAAAGCATCAGCACGGGGACTTTCGCGTTGCAAGTCAAAAACGGCGTCACGAGAATTGAAATCATTCTGTCCTTGTGAGTGTCAAGGGCGCGAGCTCCCATAATCGCGGGGACGCCGCAACCGAAGCCCATTATCAGCGGCATAATTCCTTTGCCCGTCAAACCTGCGCGGCGCATAATCGGATCCATGATAAACGCAACCCGTGCCATATAACCCGTGCCGTCAAGAAAACTCAAGCACAGGAACAGCGTAAAAATCAGCGGGACGAAGTTTATCACTGCGCCGACGCCCGCAATTATTCCGTCCGAAACAAGCGACTGCATCCAATCGGCGACGCCCGCTTCCGCCATTGCTTCAGCCGCCGCCGGTGCCAGCGTCTCGTCGAAAAATTCTCCGACTAAATCTGCCAGCGGTTGTCCTATCCAATTAAAAGCGATTTGAAACATAAGATAAAACACGCCGACCATCAGAATCAGCGAAGAAACTCCGTTCGCAAGAAATGAATCGAGCTTATCGCTTAAAGTTTTGCCCGCCGCGCTGACAGTCACGGCTTGCGACATAATTTTATCAATCAGATCATATCGCGCAGAAATAATTTCTTCCTCAATCTTCGCCGCGCCCAAGCCGCTCCGTTCAATGTTATGAACTCTGTCGATATGGTCGCGAATCATTTTGCTCGGCGAGTAATTCGTCATGACGGCATTTGTAAAAACGTCCAAAAGTTTTCTGACGCTTTTATTGCTTCTGCCGACGGTGTTTGTTACGGGCATCCCGAAGGCGGCTTCCAATTTTTTCATGTCGATTTTTATTCCGTGCCGCTCGGCTTCATCCATCATGTTGAGATTTATGATAAGCGGAATGCCGTTTTCCATGAGCTGAATCGTCAAGAAAAGATTTCTCGCAATGTTGGAGGCGTCGATAATGTTGACGACGATATCGGGCTTATTTTCCTTGAAATAATCGCTGACAACCTGTTCTTCCTGCGAACGGGCGTTAATCGAGTAAGTGCCCGGCAAGTCGATAACAGAAATTTTTCTGCCGTTGTGTTCAATCACTCCGACTTTTTTATCAACCGTGACGCCCGGCCAGTTGCCGATTTTTTGTCTCGCGCCCGTCAACTCGTTAAAAATTGTAGATTTGCCCGTGTTGGGATTTCCCGTCAAAGCTACGGATAATGCTGCCATTTTCTCAACCTCCTTATTGAACTTGCGAAACTTCGATCTGCGCGGCATCGGCTTTACGCATTGCCAAATTGTAAGAGCGAAGTCTCAAAGCGATAGGATCTCCGAGCGGTGCCGAATTCAAAATTTCTACCCGCGTGCCGGGAATTAAACCCATTGTCATCAAACGCTGTTTTAAATTCGACTCGCCGACAGAATCTATCCTTACAATCATTCCTGTTTTTGTTTCGTCGAGTGTCAAGCTTCCTCACTCCTTGAAAAAGATTTTCGTTTCAGTTTGTACGAATTTTATCATGCCTGAAAACAAGTATCAACCGCTTTTGAAAATTTTTTTCGATAAAAAAAGACGGGCACTTTTTTATGTCCGCCAATTTCAATCGACGTTCAAATTTCTGTCCGCCAAAAGATTCATTGTGCCGATAATTTCTGTTCGTTCGTGAAGATTTATTTCTGCCGTCAAAATTTCTTCGCCGCGCCCCGACTCCGCCAAAATTTCTCCGAGCGGATTTATAATTTCCGATTTGCCCGAAGAGTTCGCGAAGACGATAAAAACTTGATTTTCAATCGCCCGCGCTTTAGTCAAAATTTGTCGGGGCGTCAGACGTTTTAAACTCCATGCGGCGGGAATAAAAATAATTTCCGCGCCCGCCAGAGCAATTTTCCTTATGAATTCGGGAAAACGCAAATCGTAACAAATTGCCAAGCCGCATTTCACGCCGTCAAGCTCGACGACAGAAATTGTATTGCCTGCGCGGAAAACTTCGTTCTCCTTTGCAAAGCTGAAAAGATGCGTTTTGGTGTATTCACCCGCAATTTCTCCGCGCCGATTGACAACGAGACAATGATTATAAAATCTTCCGCCGCTCTCAACTATGACCGAGCCGCCGATTATGTTCACGTTAAATTTCTTCGCCGCCGCGCAGAGAAATTCTTTGGTTCGATTGCCGTTTTTATCGGCGAAATTTTCAACGGGAACGGGATAATAGCCCGTCGACCAAAGTTCCGGCAAAATTATCACGTCGGAATTTTTTGCCGCCTCGATTAATCGCGCCGCCGTCAAAAAATTCTCTTCGACCGCGCCGAGTTTCGATTTGAATTGTGCGATTGAAATTTTAATTCTTCATTCCCCATTCCTAATTCCTAATTCATAATTCCTAATTATAAATGCGCCTTCATCCTCAAAATTCTGCGGACAGATTCATTGATTCGCGCTTCGGAAATTTCTCCGCGTTTGACTGCCGCTAAAATGCTGTTGTAAACAATTTGCTGGCTTTCGTAATTGTGGCAGACAAGCGCAATGTCTCCGCCCGCCAAAATCATTTTCACGCCCAAAGTCGGCAAGTCGGTATGATTTTTTATCGCGCCCATTTCCAAATCATCGGTTATCACAACGCCCGAAAAACCTAATTCGTTGCGAAGAAGCCCCGTCATAATTGCGGGCGACAAACTCGCAGAATTTATCGGATCAATCGCGTCGTATTTCAAATGTCCGACCATAACCATAAATTTTGAGTTATCGTGTTCGCGAATAATTTTTTTGAACGGCGGCAAATCTTCCGCGTCCAAAATTTCTCGGCTGTCTTCGACGTTGGAAATTTCTTGGTGCGGATCAATTTTACTTTTGCCGATACCGGGAAAATGTTTCAGCGTGTAAAGAAAATTTTCTTCCTCGTAACCATGCGCGGCGGCGTCCACGAACTGCGCAACAAGGAGCGCGTCATCTCCGAAGGAACGAGTGTCGCGACTTCCGACATCTGCGACGGGCGCAAAATTTATGTTGACGCCGATACTTTTTAAAATCTGCGCGTTGTGTTTCGCCCAATATTTTGCAATTTCGGGGTCGCCTTCAAAACCTATGCTCTCTTGCGAAGGCGCGGCTTCCAAAAAATTTCTGCCGCGAGCAACGCGTCCGCCTTCCTCGTCAATCGAAAAGAATAACGGAACTTTTTGACTCGCCGCCGCCTCAATGTCGTTCGCAAATTTTTCAGCCTGCGCAACATTTTCCAAATTCCTGTCGTAAAAAATTATCCCGCCGAAATGAAAATTATTCAGCGAAAAAATTATGTCGTCGTTTAATTCCGTGCCGTAAACTCCGATCATAACCATTTGCCCGATTTTTTCTTCGAGCGTCATTGAGTTTAATTTTTCTTCAATCGGGTCGGGCGGCGGCATAACGTCGGCTTTGACTTCCCGAACTTCGCCGCAACCCGTCAACAAAAAAATTGCCGCGCAGATTATCATTAAGAATTTCTTCATTCCTAATTCCTCATTCCTAATTCCTAATTGAATTTATCGCTCCAAATTTACAACGCCGGTATCTTTCAGCGTCCAACCTTTTAACGGGTCTGAAGTAAAAATCGCGGGCAACTTGACGAAATATTTCCGATAAACGCCGTCTTGATAATTCAGCGCGTAAATTTCCTTCATGCCGCCGAATTCAACAAGTTCTCCGTCGCAAGGATTCATGGGATTGGGCACAACGGCAAATTCATTGCCCGAACATTTGAACGCCCAATAAATGCTGTCCTTAACGTCAATGGCGGGACGAAAAGTTGTGGAGCTGCCGTAAGTGAGAATTTTCAATTTGTTTTCGCGAACAAATTTCTCGCACTTTTTTAATTGTCCCGGCGACGCCAATTCTGCCGCGAAGTCGTTAAATTCTTTTACGAAATTCATCCAAAGTTTTTGCGGCGCAAGCGGCGTGATTCGCAATTCTTTATGTTCGTCCATATCCATTCCGAACGGCTCGACTTGCGGGACGTCGGAAATAATTTTCGGCTCGCGTATTTCCCGCACTTTTTCTTCCAATGCGCTTAAAGTTTTTTTCACGCGTTGCAAATCTGATTGAAGTTGTTGAAGTTGCAGAGTTTTGCGGCTGTTACTTGACCAGAGATAAGCCACTGCCAACAACAGCACGACGCTTAATCCCAAGCTTAGAAAATTTAATGTCTCGGAAAAAATTGAAGTCTCTTCCATAATCAAAACCTCCTCTGTTAGCTTATAGGTTATAGGTTATAGCTTATAGGAAAAAACTATCAGCTATAAGCTATTAGCTATAAGCTATTAGCTATTAGCTATAAGCTATAAGCTAAAGTTCGTATTGCATTTAAGACTGCGAGAATCATGACGCCGACGTCCGCAAAAATTGCCGCCCACATATTCGCCAGCCCGACCGCGCCGAGTATCAAACATAAAAATTTTATTCCGATTGCGAAGAAAATATTTTGCTTGACGATTGCCAAGCACTTGCGAGAAATTTTTATTGCTTTGGAAATTTTCAACGGATCGTCGTCCATCAAGACAACGTCCGCCGCCTCAATAGCCGCGTCCGAGCCCAACGCGCCCATTGCAATTCCGACATCTGCGCGGGATAAAACGGGCGCATCGTTTATGCCATCTCCTACGAAGGCAACTTTTGAATCTCCTTTTTGCGCAGATAAAATTTTTTCAAACTCGGTGACTTTATCGGCGGGCAAAAGTTCACTGCGATAATTTTTAATGCCGACTTCCGCCGCGACTTTCGACGCGATTTTTTCACTGTCGCCCGTCAGCATGAAAATATTTTCGACGCCCGCGCAGTTCAATTCGGCGACGGCTTCTTTTGCATGCGGCTTAAGTGAATCGGAAATGACGACATGCCCCGCATATTCGCCGTCAACCGCAACATGAATAATCGTCCCGACTTTTCGACAAGCCTTCCACTTCGCGCCGATCTCGTCCATAAATTTTTCGTTGCCGACGCAGACGATTTGCCCGTTAATTTTTGCGCGAATGCCGCGCCCCGCAATTTCTTCGACGCCTTCAACCGAGCAATCATCGCGTTCATTCGGATAAGCTTTTCTCAACGAATTGGCTATGGGGTGTGTGGAATATCTTTCGACGTGCGCGGCGAGATGCAAAAGTTCTTTTTCGCTGAAGTTGAGATTTTTGCTGTGGACGGCGTCGACTTCAAAATTTCCCTGCGTCAATGTTCCTGTTTTATCGAGAACGACGGTTTTAACTTTTGAAAGTGTCTCAAGAAAATTGGAGCCCTTGATTAAAATTCCTTCGCGACTTGCGCCGCCGATACCCGCGAAGAAACTCAGCGGAATACTTATCACCAACGCGCAGGGACAACTTATAACGAGAAAAATCAGCGCACGATAAATCCAAGTGCTCCAATCGCCCGAAAAAATCGGCGGGATAATCGCCAGAGCTCCCGCGCAGATAACGACGGCGGGCGTATAAATTCGGGCAAATTTCGTGATAAAATTTTCGGACTTGGATTTTCTTGAGCTTGCGTCTTCAACGAGTTCAAGAATTTTCGAGGCGGTTGATTCGCCGAATTCTTTTGTTGTTCGGATTTTCAAAACGCCGTTAAGATTAATGCTGCCGCTGATGACTTCCGCGCCTTCGGAAACTTCACGCGGAAGACTTTCGCCCGTCAAAGCAACCGTGTTCAGCGCGGAATTTCCTTCGATAATGACGCCGTCAATCGGAATTTTTTCTCCGGGCTGAACGACAATAATTGTTCCGACTTCGACTTCATCGGGATCAACCTGTTCAAGCCCGTTTTCTGTTTCGACGTTGGCATAATCGGGGCGAATGTCCATGAGCTCGGAAATATTTTTGCGGCTTTTGCCGACGGCGTAACTTTGAAACCATTCGCCGATTTGATAAAATAACATAACGGCGACGGCTTCGGTGTAATCGCCGTCTTCGTAAACGGCAAGAGCCATTGCGCCGAGCGTTGCGATTGTCATCAAAAGTCCTTCGTCAAGTGCGCGCAGATTTTTTATCCCGTGAAATGCCTTCAGCAAAATATCGTAGCCGACGACAAGATAGGGGACGAGATAAAAAATAAATCGCGTGATGCCGGAGCACTCGACGAAGTTCAGAGCGACCGACATTATCGCCGCGATTAGGATTCTTGCAAGATTTTTCTTTTGCTTTGTTGACAATTTGATTCATCTCCGTGATTATCAATGATTATCATTTAAGAATTTATATCACGGAGATTTTCAAAAGTCAACGCAGATTTTTACAAGAAAATTTCGCAATCCCTCTCGACGCGCTTACAATTTTCGCGGACGCGCTCCATAACTTCTTTAGGGTCTGCGCCGTCTTCAAACTCGACTTTCATTTTGAGCGTCATGAAATTAACGACGGCATCTTTGACGCCCGAAGTTTTTTTGGCTTCCGTCTCCATAAGGCTGGCGCAGTTGGCGCAATCGACCTCGATTTTGTAAGTTTTTTTCAATCTGATCATCTCCCCAAAAAAAAATCTTTAACAATGAACAAACTGAAAATTTTATAGCACGGAGGATATTAAATGTCAAATATAAAACTCGTCCGCAAGCTCGGACAAAAAAAATTCCGCAACGAATTGAAACTTTTCGTCGCGGAAGGGTTGAGACTTTGTGAGGAAGTGCCGCTCGCGCAGATTGAGTTTGGATTTTACACGCGGGAATTTTTATCGGAAGAGCGCGGAAGAAATTTGGTCGGGCGTCTGAAAAATTTGGAAGAAATTTCTTCGGCGGTTATGGAAAAAATCAGTGACACGGAGACGCCGCAGGGAATTTTGCTGGTTGTCCGACAAAAATTTTCGACGTTGGAAGAAGTGATTGCAAAAAAAATAATCGTGGCATTGGACGGCGTGCAAGATCCGGGCAATGTCGGCACGATTTTGCGGACGGCGGCGGCTTTTGATTGCGGAGTAATTTTATTGGACGGCTCGGCAGAAATTTTTAATCCGAAAGTCGTTCGTTCGTCAATGGGCGCGATTTTTTATTTACCGATTATAAAAATGTCCCGCGCAGATTTTTTATTGGAGATGAATTCGTGCGGCGCAGAAATTTTGGCGGCGGCAGTCGACAAGTCGGCAGAAATTTATTTTCGTCATGACTTCACAAAAAAGAATGTCGCAATAGTTTTCGGCTCAGAGGCTGTCGGAGTTTCAAAAGAGATTCTCGACGCTACGCAAAAAATTTTCATACCTATGATCGGGCACGCCGAGAGTTTGAACGTTGCAACTTCCGCCGCGATTGTCCTTTCCGAAGTGATTAGACAAGAAGAATTTCTCTAAAAAATTTTCCTCGCGTTGAAAAATTCCCCCTGTGTTGTATAATCAACAAAAAAGGGGGATTTTATATGGTGACTGAATCAAAAAGAAAAGCGAATGCGAAATATCGGGCAGAAAAACGCGACCAGTTAGCAGTTGACGTTCCAAAAGGCAAACGCGATATTTACAAGCAAGGCGCGGCAGAATTAAATCTAAGTCTTTCAATGCTGATTCAAAACGCCGTCGAAGAATTTATAGCCCGCCATCAAGCCGATAACCTTTCAATCGTCAGTCAATCAGCGTCGAGCCCGACACAAAAACTTTCGGCTACAGAGAAAAATTTACTCGCCGAATTTAATAAACTGCCTGCCGACACTCAAAAGCTTATCTTAAAGCTGATTCAATCAATCAACCAAAACGCCAAACAAAATTCTTTTCCCGAAGAATAGCATTCGGGATTTTTTATTTCTCGAAAAACTGTCAAGCAGTCAGAACTTTAAACAGCATGAACAACAAGAAAATCAAATGAGCGACTGCCACAGCGATTATCGCCCGAATTCCCCAGCGCAATAAATTCATAACAAACACCTCCGAAATTCAAAAGAGCCGTGTCGCGCAGACAACGGCTCTGATTTTTCATTGTGGCAGGGGCAGTAAGACTTGAACTCACAGCCTACGGTTTTGGAGACCGTTGCTCTACCAATTGAGCTATACCCCTGTGGGGCGATTGATGGGGATCGAACCCATGTGTGCCGGAGCCACAATCCGGAGTGTTGACCGCTTCACCACAACCGCCATTTTGAAATACAGCCTTGAATCTTTTCAGACCCAAGGCTGATTTTTTACCGGCAAATACCTAGTCTACCGGGGCGTCGCCACCCGAGTACCTTCGGCGTATGAGTGCTTAACTGCTGTGTTCGGAATGGGAACAGGTGGAACCACTCAGCTGTCTTCACCGGTTAGGGATTTAATTCCCTGAAAATCACACAGGAAAGAAATATTAGAATTCACAAAGTAAAGCTTACGACATATTAGTATCGGTCTGCTGAATGCGTTGCCGCACTTACACTCCCGACCTATCGACCTTGTAATCTTCAAGGTGTCTTAAAAGATATCTCATCTTGAGGCTGGTTTCACGCTTAGATGCTTTCAGCGTTTATCCTTTCCGAACGCAACTACTCAGCCATGCATTTGGCAACACAACTGATACATTGTAGGTTCGTTCACTCCGGTCCTCTCGTACTAAGAGCGAATCCTCTCAAATATCTCACGCCCGCGATGGATATGGACCGAACTGTCTCACGACGTTCTGAACCCAGCTCAC
>CALFJC010000014.1 GCA_937877655.1 uncultured Selenomonadales bacterium | reverse complement strand
CCCAAAGCAGAAATTTCATTCGGCTTTTCAATCGACGATTGGCTTGTCGACAAAGTGAAATTTTTGCTCCTCGCCACTTGAAAAAAATCCCTGCAGAGTGCGGGGATTTTTTGTTTGACAGAGGCAACACATTTCTTTAAAATATTTCAAAATGGAAGGAGGAAAATTTATGGATGCCAATTTGAAAGTCGTCTTGGATGATTATTTTGAGGGAGCCGCAAAGCTTAAAATAAATCTTTTTGTACACGTGCGCGACAATCGAGAAGTTACACCGCTTATCAAAGCTTCTTTCAGCGAGACCGAACAAAGTACACTCATCATAACGGACGACCAAGAAATTTTTGAGGGCGATATTTTGGTTTATCCCAAGACGCGCCAGTTCTGCTACATCGACGACATTCGCCACATTCCAAACAAAGAAAAATTCATCGTTCACTATCACACAAAATATCAGCGTAAAGCTCACGCGCCTTTTGACAACGAAGAATAAAAATTATCGCCATAAAATTTTAAAACTCCCGCAAGAATTTTTCCTGCGAGAGTTTTTTTTTGTTCAGATGTCCAGATTTTTGACGAGCAGAGCATTTTCTTCAATAAATTGTCTGCGCGGAGCAACTTGGTCGCCCATCAAAATTGTAAAAAGTTCGTCCGCCTCGACGGCGTCATTTACTTCGACGCGGAGCATTGTGCGCGTCAGCGGATCCATTGTCGTTTCCCAAAGCTGTTCGGGATTCATTTCGCCCAAACCTTTATACCGCTGAACCGTCGCGCCTTCGCGTCCGACTTCATCCAATTTTTTGGAAAGTTCTTCGTCGCTGTAAGTGTACCAATGATTTTTTCCCTTGCGAATTTGATAAAGCGGCGGTTGCGCAATGAAAACGTGTCCGTGTTCGACGAGCGGTTTCATGTAGCGATAGAAAAAAGTCAAAAGCAACGTCCGAATATGTGCGCCGTCAACGTCGGCATCCGTCATGATAATTATTTTTCCGTAACGCCGCTTGCTTAAATCAAAATCTTCGCTTATGCCCGTGCCGAATGCCGTTATCATCGTCCGAATTTCGGCGTTGGCAAAAATTTTATCGAGCCGCGCCTTCTCGACATTCAAAATTTTTCCGCGCAGAGGAAGTATCGCTTGAAAACGTCTGTCGCGTCCCTGTTTGGCAGAGCCGCCCGCGCTGTCGCCCTCGACGATATAAATTTCGGCTTTATCGGGGTCTTTAACCGAACAATCGGCGAGCTTGCCGGGCAACGAAGAAATTTCCAGAGCATTTTTTCTGCGAGTAAGTTCGCGAGCTTTTCGCGCCGCCTCACGGGCACGCGCAGCCATTACCGCCTTTTCCAAAATCTGCTTGCCAATCGCGGAATTTTCTTCAAAAAATTCGCTGAGACTTTCATTTACAACCGCGTTGACCAACGAACGAATTTCAACGTTGCCGAGCTTGGTTTTGGTTTGTCCCTCGAATTGCGGATTATGAAGTTTGACGCTGATAACCGCCGTCAAACCTTCGCGGACATCTTCGCCGCTTAAAGTTCCGTCATTGCTCTTGAAAAGATTGTGCCGCTTGGCAAATTCATTCGCGACTTTCGTCAAAGCAGTTTTGAATCCCGCAAGGTGCATGCCGCCTTCTTCGGTGTTAATGTTGTTGACGTAGCTGAAAATATTTTCTTGGTAACTGTCGGTGTATTGCATTGCGACTTCAACAACGGCATCATCCTTGCGCCCGTTGAAATAAATCGGCGCGGGATTAATTTTTTCCTTCTTGCGATTGAGATGCTCGACAAAAGATTTTATCCCGCCGTCGAAATGGAAAGTTCTCGACTCGCCGCCTTCGCGCTTGTCGGTTAAAGTTATCGTTATCCCGCTGTTCAAAAATGCCAGTTCGCGCAGACGGTGTTTCAGCGTGTCGAAATTAAATTCTCTGACGGTAAAAATTTCGTCATCGGGCAGGAAATGAACTTTCGTTCCGGTTTCTTGCGCCTCGCCGATAATTTTTAAAGGATTGACGGTTTCGCCGCGTGAAAAAGTTATCCGATAAATTTTCCCGTCGCGCTTGACTTCAACTTCCATAGATTTGCTTAACGCATTGACGACGCTGACGCCTACGCCGTGAAGTCCGCCGCTGACTTTGTAACCACCGTCGCCGAATTTTCCGCCCGCATGTAAAACCGTCAAAACAACTTCCACTGCCGGCTTGCCGCTCTCGTGCATGTCAACGGGAATTCCTCTGCCGTTGTCGCTGACCGTGATTGAATTATCTTTTTCAATCACGACATCAATTTTTGTGCAGAAACCCGCCAACGCCTCGTCAATCGAATTGTCGACAACTTCATAAACCAAATGATGAAGTCCGCGCTCCGAAGTCGAGCCGATATACATTCCGGGACGAAGGCGCACTGCCTCCAAGCCTTCCAAAATTTGAATTTGATCCGCGCTGTAATCGCCTTCGACCGCCGCGACTTGTGCCGCCGATTCCTCAAAATGAACTTCTATTTCTTCGTCGTCATTTTCTTCTTTCGGCATTACGTCGGGCAATTCGTCTTCTTGCGGCTCGTCTTCAATCGGGTCGCCGTAATCTTCCGTATGATTTTTTTTCTCGTCCAATATTTCTACCTCCGTTCTTGGCGCAAGTTTATCACAGAAAAATTTTTCCGTCAAAAAAACCCCCGCGCCACGAATGACCGGGAGTTTTTTAGAAAACCAGATGCGTCCTGCGTCTTTTGTTTATCTAACAGGTTTTATGTTGTTAATTTTATCACCGAGAAATTTTTCTGTCAAAAAAAATCTTTCGTGAGTCAAACTCTTAATAAAATCCTCCACAAACGAAAAAAAATCCTTTTGCGCGGGTCAGGGAACTATATTTCGTCCTTGACATTTCCCTGCCGCCTTTTTGAATTCATTTCAATATGGATTGTGACGTTTTTAGTTTCGTGTCCTTCAGCCGAAGACGCTCGACTTGTCGATTGCCGAGATTCCAAGAATGATAGGAAATTTCGGTAAAGCATGTATCGGTTTCGGTGAAAGCCTTGACGCTGAAAATAATTCACTGCAAGCCGCTAAAAATGCGTTGAAGTCGCCGTTGTTTATTGCGGAGATTGGAAAAGCCAAAAAAATTTTTCTCGTTTTTGTCGGGCGAATTGAATTTTTTAGTATGCCGGAAATGAATGAAGCCGCCATTTTTTTAGATGAACTTATGTCTCTTGAAGAAGTTTTATGGCAAGCAGATGCAGATGAATCTTTTGATAAAGACGGTGTAACGGCGTTTGTTCTCGCGACAAACTTTAACTGATTTCATAACAAAAAACTCCGACGGTCGATTTGACTGTCGGAGAAATTTTTTTGTGTTAAGTTCAGTTGTCAAAGATATTTTTCAAAGCTTGGATATTCACGTCGCGATTGAGTTGCGCGAGATATTTTGTGAGTTTAATTGACTTCGGACAAACCGCCTCGCAGTTTTGGCTGTTGCCGCAACTTGTTATGCCGCCTTTTTCCATTAAAACGTTCAAACGCTTGGGCGCGTCGAATTTTCCGAGCGGATGAAGATTAAAAAGATAAGCCTGAACAGTCGGCGCGGGTCCGATAAAATCTGATTGCGGTCCGACATTCGGGCAAGCTTCCAAGCAACAGCCGCAAGTCATGCAACGCGAAATTTCGTAGGCAGTGCGGGCGGTGTAGGGATTTTGAATCGGAGCTTCACGATTTTCCCAAGAGCCGTCCAATTCAACCCAACCTTGAATTCTTTTCAAAGCTTCAAACATTCTTGTTCTGTCAATCAGCAAATCGCGAATAACGGGAAAAGTCCGCGCAGGTTGAAGTTTAATCGGTTGCTTGAGGTTGTCGACGAGCGCACAACAAGCTTGCTGAGCTTTGCCGTTGATAACCATCATGCACGCGCCGCAAACTTTTTCCAAGCAGTTACATTCCCAGACGACGGGCGGAACTTTTTTTCCGTCAACCGTGACGGGATTTTTTTGTATTTCCATGAGCGAGGCAACGACATTCAAGCCGGGACGATAATCCACGTCAAATTCTTGCGTGTAAGGATTTGCGCCCGGTCCGTCTTGCCGCTCTATTACAAATCTGACTTTTTCAGCCATAGCTAACGCTCCTTTACTCTTTCTTGGCGACGGCGTAGTTGCGGGCGCGAGGCTTAATCAGCGAGTGATCGAATTCGCGATAAGAGACAATCGGCTCTTCGGTTTTGGGATCGTAATTGATAATGGTTGTGAACATGAAATTTTTATCGTCGCGTCCCATGAAGACGAGATCGCCGTTTTCGTCGAGTTTACGTTGCCCGTTTTCGAGGACAATTTTTGCGTGAGCCCCGCGAGATTCATCGCGGCAACGTGCGCCTTTCGTGATAGCCATTGCGTAGAGAATCATATTTCTCAACTGGCGAACGAACATTGCTTCTTGGTTGGCAATGTGTCCGCGATCCGTTATGCCGATGTCGTCCCAACGTCTGAGAATTTTTTTGAGTTCGACAAGGCATTGATCCAAACCGATATTATCGCGCTCAATCGCCACGTATTTATACATCAATTCGCCCATTTCTTGATGGAGCTTGTGTGCATTTTCGGAGCCGTTCATTTGCAAAATCTTATCGTATTCGCGCTGAACTTCAACCCGCGCCGCTTCCATTTCCTCGTAAGAAAGTTCGGAACCGTTTTTGCCGCTCTTCGCCCATTTCATTGCTTCGGGTCCGGAAACAGTTCCCGAATAAGCCGCGCTCAAAAGTGAATTCGCGCCGAGACGATTTGCGCCGTGATATTGGTAATCGCATTCGCCCGAAGCCATCAAGCCGGGAATATTTGTGAAATGGAATCTGTCAACCCAAATACCGCCCATTGAATAGTGAACGCTGGGGAAAATTTCCATGGGAACTTTGCGCGGGTCTTGTCCTACGAATTCGGAATACATTTCCAAAATGCCGCCGAGTTTTCTCAAGAGATAATCGCCGTCAATGTGCGACAAGTCGAGATAAACGCGGTTTTCGCCGTTGATGCCGAGCCCCATATGAACGCAGACTTTGAAAATGGCGCGGCTTGCAACGTCACGCGGCACCAAATTTCCGTAAGCGGGATACATTTCTTCCAAAAAATACCAAGGCTTGCCGTCTTTGTAAACCCAAACGCGTCCGCCTTCGCCGCGACAAGCTTCCGACATCAAACGGTTTTTATCGGAGCCGGGAATTGCAGTCGGGTGAATCTGGATAAATTCGGGGTTGGCAATTTCCGCGCCCTGCTGATAAACCGCGCTGACAGCCGAGCCGTTACAAATGGTTGACGCCGTGCAACGCCCGAAAACTTGTCCGGGACCGCCCGTCGCAAGAATAACGGTATCTGCAGGGAAAGATTGAATTTCCATTGTGTTCATGCTCTGCGCAACGATACCGCGACAAATGCCTTCCTTATTCTTGATAATCCTGATGAATTCCCAGAACTCGTATTTTTTGACGGAACCTTTGACTTCCCAGCGGCGAACTTGTTCATCAAGGGCATAAAGAATTTGTTGCCCCGTTGTCGAACCGGAAAAACATGTGCGCTTATTTTTTTGTCCGCCGAAGTTGCGAAGGTCTAAATTTCCTTCGGGAGTTCTTGTAAAAGTGACGCCCATTCTGTCCAACATTTTAATAAGTTTCGGAGCCGCCTCAACCATGCCTTTGACTGCAAGTTGATCCGCCAAAAAGTCTCCGCCGTAAACCGTATCATCAAAATGTTCGTAAATGCTGTCGTGTTCGCCCTTGCTGTCCATGCAGGCGTTCATGCCGCCTTGAGCACAAAGGGAGTGCGAACGTTTGACGGGGCAATAGGAGAAAAGATAAACTTCGCCGCCGAGTTCGCAAACCTTAATCGTGGCGAGCAAGCCCGAAATGCCGCCGCCGACGATTATTATTTTCTTTTTAGTCATATCTTTAGCCATAGAAAAAACCTCCGGTTTTTTAGGTCTTAGGTGTTAGGTTATAGGTTTTAGCTAAAACCTGACACCTGATACCTGACACCTGGAATTAGTAAATGAAATAACTGCCCATGAAAATGAGCGTCATAAGGCACATACCCGCGCAGAGCAACATACTGATAATGCTGATAACTTTTTGGGAACGCGGACCTTTTGTAATGCCCCAAGTCATGCAGAAAGTCGTAATGCCGTTGCAGAAATGGAAAATAGCCGCGAACATGCCGATAACGTAAAGCACAACGACAATCGGGCTTTGGAAGAAATTCTGCAAAAGTTCAAAGGAAATCGGAGTGCCCGTGATGCCCTTGACGTAAAAGCGAAGATAACCGACGTGCCAGATAAGGAAGACAACGAGGAACCAAGCCGTCCAACGTTGAAGAGCAAAATTCCAGTTGCGAATGTAGCCGTAATTGCAGGGATTGTTTTTCGCTTGCAGAGCAATGTAAATACCATAAATGCCATGAAACAGAAGCGGAACCGCGATGCCGCCGATCTCCAATCCCATGAAAATCGGTTTGGGAATGAGTTCCATCATTTCGAGTGCGGTATTAAGACCTTCTGGGCCGAGAATCGCCATTGAGTTTGTAAAAATGTGTTCGAATAACACCATACCCAAGACGAGCAAGCCGCACAGTGAATGCAGACGCCGCACATAAAAAGTTGTGTGAAACATTGTAGCCTCCTTGTTTTTTTAAGGGAGAAGGGATAAGGGAAAAGGGAAAAGTATTTGTCCTTATCCCATTTCCCGTTTCCCTTGTCCCTAAATTTGACTCATGTCGAAGTGGCGATAATCCTTCTGCCCGATCTCATAGAAATTATTTCCTTCGCAATCGATAACGACAATCGCGGGGAAATCGACAACTTCCAAAGCCGCCACCGCTTCGGGGCCGAGTTCGGGATAAGCAAGCACGGTATAACTTTTAACGGATTTTGCGATAAGAGCCGCCGCGCCGCCGACAGCCGCAAAATAAGTTGCGCCGTTTTTCTTCATTGCCTCGACAACTTCTTTTGTACGCGAGCCCTTGCCGACCATGCCTTTAATGCCCTGCTCAAGCATTGTCGGAGTATAAGCGTCCATTCTGCCGGAAGTTGTCGGACCGCAGGAGCCAATCGGATCGCCGGGCTTTGCAGGTGTGGGACCGAGATAATAAACGATTTGATTGTTCCAATCGACGGGCAATTTTTCGCCGCGAGCCAAAGCCTCCGTCATAACTTTATGAGCGGCGTCGCGTGCGCTGATAATCGTTCCGGTAATAAGGACGCTGTCGCCCGCTTTGAGCTTGCGAGACATCTCTTCCGTGAACGGCGTCGTGATTCTGATACTTTCAGCCATTCTATCAAACTCTCCTTTACAAAAAATTTTACGCTTTTTAATGCCGAGTTTTGAAAAAACTTTTGAAAAAACAAATGCGAAAATCAGGGCGCACAGGACGTGCGCCCGCCGGCAACAGAAACAGGATGTTTCTATTGCCGGCACACACGGCAAGGGTTATTTGCTACTCCGAATAATGAAGAACAAACGCCCCCGCGAGGTGCCCTTTCTTTTGCAACTTTTCTTTGGGCAAGCAAAGAAAAGTTGATCCTATTTACAAAAAGAAATTTTGAATAAATCGAAACAGCGAGTAGCCGCGAAGGTTTTGCGTGCCCACTTTAGGAAAAAGGGGGATTAGAGGACA
Organism: uncultured Selenomonadales bacterium; assembly: GCA_937877655.1. Lineage (GTDB taxonomy): Bacteria > Bacillota > Negativicutes > Selenomonadales > Selenomonadaceae > Quinella. Next base: position 3,211 of record CALFJC010000014.1, on the reverse strand, counting down.
CGGTGGGCGTGGCGCATTGCATGACAACAAATCGTTACTGCAACCGGCAATCCCGCAATGTGCGTCGGTCCCCACTCAATGTTGACGGCAAGCGCGGAAGTCGTTCCGCCAAGTTGCGGTCCTATTCCCGTCGCATTAATCATGTCAAGAAGTTCCTGCTCAAGTTTCGCGTATTCGGGCATCGGATTTCTCTCGTCAATCGAACGAGTCAAAGCTTTTTTGGAAAGAAGCGCGGCTCTGTCCATCGTCCCGCCGATACCAACTCCGACAACCATCGGCGGACAAGGATTCATGCTCGCATGAAGAATAATTTCCATGACAGCTTTTTTAACGCCCTTAACTCCGTCGGCAGGCACAAGCATTTTAATTCCCGACTTATTCTCCGAACCAAAACCTTTCGGCGCAACCGTAATGCTGAGTTTGTCGCCCGGTACAATCTGCGTGTAAATGACGCCGGGCGTATTGTTTTTGGTGTTGACGCGATTGAACAACGGCTCGCCGACAACCGATTTGCGCAGATAACCTTCCGTGTAACCTTTGGCAATGCCCGCGTTAATTGCGTCTTCAAGGTTGCCGCCGACAATGTGCAAGTCCTGCCCGACTTCAAGGAAAACAATCGTCATGCCCGTATCTTGGCAATAGGGACGATCTTCCGCACGCGCAATTTCGGCATTCTTAATAATTTGATCGAGAACAATTTGTCCGACGGGAGATTTTTCTGTTTCGCGCCCGCGCTTGAGTCCGCGATAGACATCGTCCGGCAGATAATACGCCGCCTCCTTGCACATTTCGGCGACGTTCTCGGTTATGAGTTTAACGTCCAGCTCTCTCAAAGTAATCCCTCCTGAAATATAATTGCGGTCAAAAATTTTTCGCTACTTGGCTTGAATATTTGCCGCGCCGATTAAAATTCCTGCCAATTCTTGATAAATTTTCGTTATCGTTGCGGGCATAAAAAAAGTCCCCCGCGATTTTGCAGGGAGAAAATTTTTTATTTATGAAGGGGTTGCAGTTTTAAGTTTAACCAAGAAGTTAAATCGAAGCGAAAAAAAGGACGCGCGGGACGTGCGGCAACGTGACGAGGCATCCGGCTGACGCGCTCCAATTCTTCGATGATTTAAATTTTGTCGCCGTGCCTTGCTGTTCCGCCAATTTCAAAGCGGCTCTTTTGGGCGCGAGCAAAAGAAAAGTTGTAAAAAACTTACATTTCGCCGCGAGCCGCACGTTCTGCCAAATCTTTGACGATTTGCGGATAAATTTTTTCAAGCTTCCAACTGTAGAGAACTAAAATAACCGCCGCCCAAATTACAAGCACGCCGTAGCAATAAATCGAAACAATCATATCAATCGCACTTTGAGGCTGAACAACATCCGCCGCCGTCGAAGAAATATATCCCGCCATTGTCAGTAAACCCGTTAAAAGTGCGCTGACTAAGCCGCCGCCAATCTTATTTCCGACTGAACCGCAAAAAAATTGACCTGCGTCCGTTTTCGTGATAAATTGTTACTTGAACCGTAAACAATCAACACGTCGAGGCGCAGGACAAAACTTTTTTCCGATTTTAACCGTTTCGGCGTGCAAAGTCAATTAAATTCACGAGGAGGCGGTTATTCATGAAGAACTACAGAATGACAGCACGTCAGGCTAAGGCAATTTTTATCGCAAATTTCGATTCACTTCCCGAAAAAGTAAAACAAGCTGTCGAATTTACGATTTCTAACTGGCGCGAGCTGAATATCGAGGAATCTAAATTTTTTCTAAGCGATTTTGGCAGATTGCCGAGAAGTCCGCAAGAATCTGATGAAGAAACTCGCCAAAAACTTTCCGACGCGGTTAATACGTTAAAAAAATGCACCGAAGTTTGGTTGAGTCTTGAAAATTTGCCCCAAGAAGAATGGCGAGACGTTGTCGGTTACGAAAATGATTACAAAGTCAGCAATTATGGGCGCGTGAAAAGTTTTAAGCGCGGCGTTCCGAAAATTTTTCATGTTGCGCAAGATAAAGACGGCTATGAAATTGTAAATATAAGTGGAAACGGTCGCTCAAGAAATATTGGCGTTCATGTTTTGGTTGCAGAGGCTTTTATCGACAATCCAGAAGATAAATCGCAAGTAAATCATTACAACGGAGTTAAGTTTGATAATTGCATTTGGAATCTCGAATGGAATACGGCGGCAGAAAATGCTCAACATGCTTTAGAATTTGGACTCACTAAACAAGGTTCAGACCGTCCAGAATCAAAACTTACGCCAGAACAAGTTATTTATATTCGTCGAGTTCATATTTGGCGACATCCAAAATTTGGAGCGCGTGCATTGGCTAAACAGTTCAACGTTACAAGAAAAGTTATTGAAAACGTCGTCAAGCATAAAACTTACAAAAATATTCCCTGAACAACGCGATAAGAGCATGACTGAGCCGACGATTGCAGGTGAAACGCCCGCATAATCTGTATAAAAGAACGTCAGGATAGATACCCATTGCACCCCAAACGACGTTGCAGGACGTATCGCCGAGTCCGTAAGCCACTCGCGTGAACCATGACAGCGGTTGAGCATTCTGCGCGGCGGGTTGAGCCGTTGTTGCCATATAAATTCCCCCTTTTCTAAAAAAAATAGGAATGAAAATTCCATTCCCAATTACAAATTCCTAATTCCTGATTCTTAATTCCTAATTATTTAAAGCCTGCTTCGCGCAGATTTTCGCGCCCGATCTTCGCAAGCTTAAGCGGCAAGTCGAAAGATTTAACGGGGAATAAATCCTGCTCGACGACGCACCAGCCGTCATAATTTTTCTCGACGAGAGCCGCGTAGAATTTTTTAAAATCAATCGTGCCGCTGCCCGGAGCAACCATAATATCTTCGACAACTGCGCGGGCAAACGACCATTTTTCTTCGTCCATTTTTTTCTTGACGGCAAGATCACAATCCTTAATGTGAATGTAAGGGATTCTGTCGGCGTGCTTTTTGTAAAAAGAAATCGGCTCGCCGCCGCCGTAAACGTGATGCCCCGTGTCAAAGCAAAGATCAACAGTCGTATCAGCCAAAAATCTTTCGATGTCGGCTTCGGTTTGAACGTGCGAATCAACATGCGGATGAAAAACTCCGACAAGTCCGTTTGCCGCCACGCGGTCGGCGCATTTCTGAACATTGCCGGCATATTTTTTCCATTCGTCGTCGCTGAGTTTGGGATTCATTGCAAGTTCGCCCG
>CALFJC010000013.1 GCA_937877655.1 uncultured Selenomonadales bacterium | reverse complement strand
GGTACGGGCTGCGATTTTCAATCGGCGTATCTAGGACTTTGAACAGCTCCAATAAGTCTTGGCGAATATTCCTTGCGCCGCGAAGATAGTCACGGAAAATCTTGTGTTTGCCGAAAATATCAATGCTCTCGGCGTATAAACAGAAAACCAATCGGACGCAAAGCTTATTCAAGTCGGAAAGTGCTTTGTCAGATTGGATTTTAAGTTCGGCGCGGAGACCGTCATAGATTTTGGCGACGATTGCGCTAGCCTTGACGGAAAGTTCGCGTTCGTAGGAAATATTTTGCTGTTCGACGATAAAATTCAGGACGTTAAAGCGTTTAGGCAATTCGTAGAGGAAAATTTTAATCGGGTCGCGTTCGGGAAATTTTTTATCCATATCGAAGACGCGAAACTCTTTAAAGTTGCAAGTGATAATCCAGCGAGCCTTCCGCGAATATTCTAAGGCGTCGTTATAGCGTTTAGCCTGGCGAAAAATTTCTTCGTCGTCGAGATTCACGGTTGAACTTTTCTGTTCGATTAAAGTTTTCGTGGAAACAATCAGCCCGTCAATAAACCCGTGCGGAATCGGGACTTCAAAGCTGATAAAATCTTCCGGCTCGTCGATATTGAACACATCACGGAGCAAAGAGAGCCAAAAAGGTTGCGCGTCGCCCTTTTCGTAGCCGCGAGCCGACCATTTCCTTACAAAATCTTTCATATTCATGAAAAAATCCCTCCTGCAAAAATTATATCACAGGAAGGGATTTTTTTTTGTAAAAATTATTCAGTAAAGGAAAACCACCGCGATATTTTCAAGGAAATGCGATTGATTGTTTTCGTAAAGGACAAGATCGGAATCGTCCATGCTGAGAACGGGGTTGGCGTTGTGATCTTCAAGGGCAATGGCGCGAACAATCAGCGGATTGGAACCTGCGCGGGCGGCTTGGCTCATATCCTGCGCGTAAGTCGCCATGCCTTCGACAATAATTCTGTCGTAGTCAAGATTTTTATGTCCGTAAATTTTTTGCCCGCTGATATTTTTGATGACGGGGCTCATGACGGGATTGAGTCTGCCGAGCCCTCTGCAGTCGACGATTAAACCTGTATAACCGCTGTAAGACGGACGCTCAATGACGGGCGGACGATAATCGGGCGCGGGAACAGGAAAAGGTTCAACGTAAGTCGGGCGTTCGATAACTGTTTCAGCAAGTCCGCCGTTGCCGCCGAAAAGCGGAAGCTCCATTGTGACGGAATAGCCGCCGCCGGAAAGTTCTCCTTCAGAAATAATTTGCGCGCCTTTGATAACCGCGCTGATTCTGGTTTTAACAACGTCGGAAGTCAAAATCATCTGCTCAACTGTTGTTTCAGCGTCGACTTGGACGCCGTTGACAGCTTCGGCGAGTTGACGATAAGCATCAGCGACAGCCGCCCGACGAGCCATCATGGACGCGTGGGCAGGCGTCCTTGCCATTGCGGGATTCGCAACGCCCATGCCCGTCACTTGAATTGTGTTCGTGTTCCAATTCGGCGCGGCATCTGCTTTTCCGCTCACTGCAAATAAAATTATCGCGAGCAACGCGCCGAGCAATTTAATTTTCTTAAACATCTTCAAAACCTCCCAAAAATTTTTTCTTGTGTAAAGTTTAGGGCTTAATGATTAAAATCCGCTTTGACGCCATGAAAAATTTGTTAATCTTCCTCAAGTAAATTTCCGACAACAAAAAATGTCGCGGTTGCTTTTGCGTAAAGTTTTCCTTTCGCGTCAAGGATTTTGCATTCGCAAACCATAGTTTTTCTTCCGTCGTGCAAAACTTTTGCTTCCGTGAAAACTCGCGGCGTGTTCGTCATTACTGCGTGCATGAATTCTATGTTCAGCGAGATCGTCACAACTTTTTTGTTCAATGCCAAGCATTTCGCGCCCATTGCGGTATCAGCCATTGTGGTTAAAACTCCGCCGTGCGCCATCGAATATAAATTTGCGTGACGAGAATCCGCGCAGAGTTCCAAGCGGGCTTCGCCGTCGGGCGTCGGCACAACTTCTATTTCCAAAAAATCTATGACCGTGTTTTCGTGATAAAATTTTATAATCTGTTCCTGCGTAGGTTTTATCAAAACGTTCACTCCTTCGAGCCGAAATTTTAGCACAGGCGCAGGAAAAAGCAAGGATAAAGGGAAATGGGATAAGGGATAAGGGAAATGGGATAAGGGATAAGGGGGAATTTGAAATGATTAACATTGCGATTTTGGGCACGGGTAAAATTATTCCCGAAGCACTCGGCGCAATTCAAGCATCGGAGAAATTTTGCGTCAAAAATATTTGGGCGCGACCGCACAGCCGCGATAAAGCCGCCGCCCTTGCCGAAAAATTTAACATTGAAAAATTCACAACCGACTTGGATGAAATTTTGAACGACGCCGCGATTGATTTTGTTTATATCGGCTTGATTAATTCCGTTCATTACGAATACGCCAAAAAATTTCTTGAGGCGGGCAAAAATGTTATCGTCGAAAAACCTTTCACGACGACAGCCGCGCAGGCGCAAGAATTAATCGACATTGCGCTGAGTAAAAAAATTTATTTGTTCGAGGCGATAACGACTTTGCATCTGCCGAATTTTTTTGCCATCCGCGACGCGCTCCCCAAGCTCGGAGAAATTAAAATCGTCCTTTGCAATTACTCGCAGTATTCGAGCCGCTACGACGCTTATAAAAAGGGTGAAGTCGCGCCCGCCTTTGATCCGAAACTTTTCGGTGGCGCGCTTATGGACATCAACATTTACAATTTAAATTTTGTCGTCGGATTGTTCGGCTTGCCGAAAAAAATTTCTTACGCGGCAAATCGCGGTTGGAACGGCATTGACACGAGCGGAATTATTTTTCTTGAGTATGAAAATTTTTTGGCGCAATGTGTCGGCGCAAAAGATTCGGAAAGTCAATCTTTCATCAGCATTCAAGGCGATAAAGGTTACATTTCGGCTCACGGCGCACCCAATGAATTAAATTCTTTTGAAATGGCTGTTCGCGGCGGAGAAGTTCAAAAATTTTCTCTGAACAAATTTAATCATCGCATGGTTCATGAGTTTGTTGACTTCGCCGAGATTTTCAAGCAAAAAAATTATTCGGCGGTCGAGGAGAGTTTGAAAATTTCTCTGAACGTCATGACCGTCGTTGATAAATGCAACGAGATTTAAAAATAAAAAACTCCCCGTCAATAAGGCAGGGAGTTTTTTTGTTGCGAAAAATTTTATTGAGCAAGCAATTTATTTTTGAGTTCAAGATAATTTTTCGTGAAGTGGACACCATTTTGAGACTCTGCGCGGGCACCGAAAGGAGAATCGGTTACGGCAAGAATCGGCGGCGATTGAATTCTTTTGGCAACGCCAATTCCCGTGAACTGTTTCCACCAACGCTCCAAGTCGGCGATAAAATCCTGCGCAGTCGGAAAATATTTTTCAACCAAACCTTCGGCACAACCGATTTCTTTTTCCAAATTGCCGTCTTTGTAATATCTAAGAATTGATTCGGGCGACAAATTGTATTCAACGAAAGCTCTCAACAAATAATCGTGATAAGGATATTTCAGCGGGTCGCCCTTGCCTTCGTCAACGTTCTGCGCGGTTGAAAGTTCTGCGCTGGGCACAATGTCAATTATTCCCTGCGGAATGACTTCGCGCTTATAAATTTTTTCGTTCATGTATCGCGCCAAATCATAAACTTGAAACTTCCACAAATCGGCAAGCGCGGATAAAAAGCCCGCCTCGTCGCCGTAAAGCGTCGCGTAGCCGACGGTTGATTCAGCTTTATTGGCATTGCAAGTGAAAACTCCGCCGACGCTCGCCGCAACTGCCGCCAAAATTCTTGCGCTTCTGTCGCGGGCTTGAATATTTTCCTTGACAAAATTTGAAACTTCCAAGCCGACTTCTTCCAACTGCTTAACCGTCCAATCGACAGACTCTTGAATCGGTAAGACAAAATATTTGCAACCGAGATTTTTAGCAAGTTGTTCGCTGAGATTTTTCGTCGTCGAAGAATTGAATTTGCTCGGCATGTTGACAAGGTAAACATTTTCCGCGCCCAAAATTTTTGTGTAAAGCGCAGCGGCAACCGCAGAATCAATCCCGCCCGAAACGCCGATAACAATTTTTTTCATGCCGATTTGTTCAAGGAAATTTTTCACGCCGTAACTTATCGCCCGATAAATTTTTTCCGCCTCGCTGACTTCGGGGAGTTTAAGCGCGGGCATTTTATCAATCTCTTCAAGCTCGATAAAGTTCAAACACTCCGCAAACGGCTCGGCAATTTGAACGACTTCGCCGCGTGAATTGAAAACTGCACTTTGTCCGTCGAAAGTGTAAATAGTTTTGCCCGTGTTTTGAATGCCGACTGCGCCGACTTGAATGACGGGACATTTATTCGGAGAAAATCTTTGATGGGAAGTGATTTTACACGAACGAAAAGGATCGTCAATAAATCTTAAAATCAAATCATTTTTTTCGTGATTGGAATCAAGTCCCAAAACTACACTGACGCGATATTTTTTCCTGCCGATTCGGATACTAATCGAGGGCGAAGCATGGTTAGGAGAGTAAAAATATTTTTCTTCATCATTGAGGTTCCAATATTTTTCTACGGGATCGATAATTAATTTTCCGTCCTTTGCAAAGAAAATCGAATTGAATATGTCCGAAATATCTGCTTCCGGTTCTAAAACTTCAAGGTTGCCGAAAACAACGAGTATTTTTTTGCTCGCCGCAATAATTTCATTACCGCAAAGTATGCATTCGCGCTGAAAACTTCTTTCTCGCCACACTTCGCCGAGCATTCTTCCCGGAACCGCAAGTTCAGGAAAAATTACAACGTCCGCGCCGCCTGCCCGCGCCTGTTCAATGAACTGCAAAATTTTTTTTGTGTTCACGTCGGGATGTCCCGCCGCAACTTTCATTTGTACATAAGCTATCTTCAAAATCAATCATCTCCCAAGAATTTTTTTACAGTCTCTGCAATGCCTTCGCCGTCAAGACCGTAATATTTAAAAACTTCGTCAGGTTCGCCGGGAATAACGGGCGCATCGGGCAAACTCAAGTTCAAAACTTTAACGGGATAATTTTCAGCCGTAACTTGCGCGACCATTGCTCCCAAGCCGCCGAAGGGCGAATGTTCTTCAACCGTGATAATTCCTTTTGTCTCGCGAGCCGCCTTGAGAATAATTTCTTTGTCAATCGGCTTAAGGCAATACATGTCGATAACCCGCGCAGAAATATTTTCGTCAAAGAGAATCGCCGCCGCCTTGACTGCATTTTGAACGAGCTCGCCGCAAGAAATAATCGTCACGTCTTCGCCTTCAAAAACCGTCATTGCCTTATCAAGCTGAAAATTTTCTCCGCCGCTGTAAATATTTTCAACAGGATTTCTTCCGACGCGAACATAAGCGGGCAAATTATCTTCAAGCAAGGCGCGAATCAATTTTTCCGTCAAAAAATTGTCGCTTGGGAAATAAACTCTCAGTCCGTGAATCGAAGCCATCGCCGCAATGTCGTTCGTCGCGTGATGCGTCGCGCCAATCCCGCCGTAACTTATTCCGCCCGAAATGCCGATAAGTTTAACATTTGTATTCGAGTAGGCAACATCAACTTTTATCTGCTCCATGCTCCGCGCAGATAAAAATGCCGCCGGCGAAATTGCAAAAGATTTTTTTCCGCAAGAGGCAAGCCCTGCCGCTATCGAAACAAGATTTTGTTCCGCAATGCCAACTTCGACAACCTGCGCGGGAAATTTTTCTGCAAAAGAATTCATCGACGCCGAGCCCCGCGAGTCGCTGAAAAGCACGACAATATTTTTATCGACAGCCGCCGAGTCAAGGAGCACGTCATTAATAATTTGTTTGTTCGATTTCATAACGCCGCCTCCAATTCTGCCATTGCTGTTTTGAATTGAATTTCGTTCGGAACTTTATGATGCCACTCCGCCCGATTTTCCATGAACGAAACGCCTTTTCCTTTAATCGTGTTGGCGATAATGACTGTCGGCTTGCCCGAAGTTTTTTTTGCAAGAGTTATCGCCGCGTCAACTGCGTCAAGATCGTTGCCGTCAATCGAAAGAACATTCCAACCGAAAACTTTCCAACGTTCTTCTTGAAAATCTTGCGACATAACTTCTTCCGTCGAGCCGCTCATTTGCAAACGGTTTCTGTCGACAATCGCGGTTAAGTTATCGAGTTTGTAATGTCCGCCCGCCGTAATTGCCTCCCAAACGGAACCTTCAGCCATTTCTCCGTCGCCGAGCACAACATAAACGCGAAAATTTTTCTTATCCATCTTCGCGGCGAGTGCCATACCTACTCCGATACCTAAACCATGTCCGAGCGATCCCGTATTCATTTCAATGCCGGGAATTTTATTTGTCGGGTGGCACATGTACGGCGAGCCGAATTGCGAATACGTCATCAAATCTTTTTGCGGAATAAAATTTTTGTCGGCAAGAATTGCGTAGAGAGCCTCGACAGCATGCCCTTTACTCAAAATAAATCTGTCGCGGTCGGGCGAAGAAATTTTTTCGGGCGCAATGTTCAAATGTTTGTAATAAAGAGCGATAAGAATTTCCGTTACGCTCAACGCTCCGCCGACGTGTCCGAAATTTGCCCGGTAAATCATTTCAACAATCGTCTTGCGAATTTCGCGAGCCTTTTCCTTTAAATCCATAATCAACACCTTCCGAATTTTGATTGGATAAAATATAAATCATTTCGGGGAATTGCACAACGAAAAATTTTTATGAAAGTCAATCCCCGCTTGGGGCTTATTTTTTTTGCGCGAACGATTTAGAATTTCGGCATGAAAAAATATTTTTTATCAAGACTGGTTCAGCTGGTGCCGATTCTTTTCGGAATAACTTTTTTAACGTTCGGCATGATGCAATTCACGTCAGATGACGCGGTCGACATAATTTATGAACAATCGGGCAGTGTTGCCGAAGAAATAAAAGCCGCCAAACGCGCAGAACTCGGCTTGGATCAACCGTTTTTGATTCAATACGGGCGATGGCTCGGCGGAGTTTTGACGGGCGACATGGGGAGATCTTTTATCAGCGGAAAATTGGTTTTTGAAACTTTCGCCGAAAAATTGCCCGCAACGATTGAATTAATGTTTGTCTCGATTTTGCTGACGATTTTTATTGCAACGCCGCTCGGAATTTTATCTGCCGTCAATCAAAATCGTCCGCTTGATTATCTGATCCGCACTTTGAGTTTTATCGGAAATTCAATGCCGAATTTTTTTTGCGGCTTGTTGCTGATTTATTTCCTTGCCTTGAAATTAAATCTCCTGCCGATAATCGGTCAAAGTGTCGTCATGCCCGCACTGACTTTGACAATTTCAATGGGCGCGAAATATACTCGGCAAATCCGCGCAGTTGTTCTTGAAGAATTGGACAAGCCGTATGTCACGGGCGCGAGGAGTCGCGGCGTTGATGAACTGACGATTTTAATAAAAAGTGTTCTGCGCTCAACGCTTATCATGATTATAACTTTGCTTGCGTTGTCAATGGGCTCGCTTCTCGGCGGCACGGCGATTGTCGAAACAATTTTCATGTGGGACGGCGTCGGGAAAATGGCGGTCGACGCGATTTTGACTCGCGATTATCCGCTGATTCAAGCTTATGTCGTTTGGATGGCGATAATTTATGTGATGGTGAATCTCGCGGCAGATTTACTTTATCATTGGCTCGACCCGCGAGTTCGTTACGGTGAAGCGTCATGAAAAATTTAACTCCTTATCTTGCGGCGGCGGGGACTTTGATTTTTATCGCCGTCTTCGCAAATTTTTTAACGCCTTTTGATCCTTACGTTCAAGACTTGGAAGGCGCATTGGCTCCGCCGAATTCCACAAATTTATTGGGCACAGATCGTTACGGACGAGATGTTTTGTCGAGAGTTATCGTCGGCTCTCAAACAACTTTATGCGCGTCACTTTTATTGCTTGCGACAATTTCAATCGTCGGAAGTTTTATCGGAGCAATTTGCGGTTACAAAGGCGGGTGGCTCGACATTTTTTTAATGAGAATGTCGGACGTGTTTTTGGCTTTTCCGCAAATGGTTTTTGCAATCGCGGCGGCGGGAGCACTCGGCGGCGGACTTTTAAACGCGGCGGCGGCTTTGGCGATAATCGGCTGGCCGAAATATGCAAGAATTTCTCGCGGGCTTGTCTTATCGATTCGTTCAATGCCTTACCTTGCGGCGGCAAAAATGGCGGGCTCAAGTTCGACAAAAATTTTATTTGCGCATGTCCTGCCGAACATTGCCGGAACAATTTTGGTTACGGCGGCTCTCGACATCGGGACAATCATAATGGAATTGGCGGGCTTATCGTTTTTGGGGCTCGGAGCAATGCCGCCGACAGCCGAATGGGGCGCGATGATGAATAACGGTCGCTCCATGCTCCAAACTGCGCCTTGGGTAATTCTCGCGCCGGGCACGGCGATTTTTATAACGGTTGCGACTTTCAATTTGCTCGGCGACAAACTCCGCGACTTTATGGGCGGGCAACGTTGAAAAATCTGCGCGGCTTCGTTAAAATATTTCCGACTAAAATTTTTTCGGGAGGCGGACAAAATGTTGAAAGGCAAGTGTGGCGAAAAATTAAAATGGAAATTTGACGAAGGCACTTTGACAATCAAAGGCGCGGGCGAGATGAAAAATTATTCTTACGAAAAAAATCCCTCGTGGCATGCTCAACGCGATTTCATAAAAAAAATTGTCGTCGAAGACGGCGTCGAGTCTGTCGGCGACAATGCTTTTGATAAATGCAAAAATTTGACGAGCGTAACGCTTCCCGATTCTCTCAAGTTCATTGGCGACGGTGCTTTCAGTGAGTGCGAAAATTTAACGGCGATAAAAATTCCCGGCTCCGTAAAATTTCTTGGGCTTTATGCTTTTTGGCATTGCGAAAATTTGCAGGAGATAAAACTTTCCGAAGGGCTCGCAGCCATTGGCGCAAGTGCTTTTCGTTCTTGCAAAAACTTGCGCGAAATAAATCTTCCCGACTCCGTCACTTACATTGGCGAAAGTGCCTTTGAAGGTTGCGAAGGCTTGACGGAAATAAAAATCTCCGAAGGACTCACTTGCATCGGCAGATTTGTTTTCCATAATTGCAAAAATTTGACGAGCATAAAAATTCCCGAAGGCGTCACGCTCATTGATTGTACTGCCTTTGGCGATTGCGAAAATTTGACAGAGATAAAACTTCCTTCTTCCTTAAAAAAAATTGGCAACGATGCTTTTCGTTCTTGCAAAAACTTGCGGGCGATAAATCTTCCCGACTCCGTCACGAACATTGGCAAGGATACCTTCCGGAACTGCGCTAACCTGCGCGAAATAAATATCCCCGATTCCGTCACGAATATTTGGGACGGAGCTTTTAACGATTGCAAAAATTTGACGAGCATAAAAATTCCCGGCGGAATTACGAAGATTGAAGGATATGTTTTCTTCGGTTGCTACCATTTGAAGAGCGTCATAATTCCCGATTCTGTCACATACATTGGCGATTGTGCTTTTTATGGTTGCGTGCATTTGAAGGAAATAAAAATTCCCGAAGGCGTGACATACATTGGCGAAAGTGCTTTCGGGCGTTGCGAGAATTTGACGGAAATAAAATTGCCCGAAGGCATTACATTTATCGGCGAAGAAACTTTTTGGCGTTGTGAGGAGTTGCGGGAAATTAAAATCCCAAACGGCGTCACGTCGGTTGGGAACGGAGCTTTTATGGATTGCAAAAAATTGGAAAGTGTGAAAATCCCTCCTTCTGTCAAGACGATTGGCGAATCTGTTTTTTGCGAGTGTAAAAATTTAAAGGGCGTGACGCTTCCCGATTCCGTAAAAAAAATTGGTTGGAGTGCTTTTTACGGTTGCAAAAGCTTAAAGGAGATAAAAATTCCCGAAGGCGTCGAGGAAGTTGCCAAAAATGTTTTCGACGCCTGCGCGAATCTCGAAACGATTTATTATCCGAAAAATGCTTCTTACGCTGAGAAATTGGGCAAAGACAACAGCGCGAAACTCATTCCCTATTAAAATTTTTTATCGGCTTCAATCCCCCTTGCGGGGCTTATTTTTTTTGCGCACCAAGATAAAATTTCTTCAAAGGAGGCGACGTGTTTTGAAAAAATTTTTTGCGGCTCTGATAATTTTTCTGATGATGTCCGCGCAGGTCGAGGCAATTTCTTATGAAGATTCAACTTTTGCTTTCGAGACGATTAATCAAAAGCTCCGCGATTGGAAATGTACGCCGCTGAAAATTTGGTACGGCGGCGACGCGTTGAACAATGCCGAAAATATTTCTTACATGAACGAGCTTGCAGAGGGTCAAGGCTTTGAGAAAAAATTTTCGGCTTGCATGATCTTTTACAGCGACTTTCATTCGCCGCCCGACAACGGAGAAATTTCCGCATGGAATCCCGACAGCGATTATAAAAATTGGTCGTGGTATTTCGGGCTTTACGAAGACGGCGAGTGGAAATTGATGACTTGGGGCTACTGAAAAGCCGTCAAAAATCATGAATTTGGAGTGAATGCTGATTATAAACAAAACAAATTACTTTTTTGCTGTCAATAAATTTCAAGGCAAAATTCGCCAAAATCGGGCATCGACCCCCTGGGAAATTTTAAGGAATCGGATTAAAATCGACTCACTCGAAAAATCACAAAATGAAATCAAAATGTAATGACAAGCAAAAAACGTCAAAATTTTGTCTCCAAGCCGGCAGATGAGAGGCTCAAGAGCAATTCAAGCCGCCGAAAGACAGCAAAACAGCCGCAATTATGAATTGGAAGTGAACATTCATTATAAACAAAACAAATTGCTTTTTTGCTGTCAATAAATTTCAAGGCAAAATCTGCCAAAATCGGCATCGACTCCCCGGGAAATTTTTAAGGACAGGGCTGAAATCGACTCACTCGAAAAAATCTAAAAATGAAAGCACAATGTAATTCAAAGTAAAAAATCGGCGATTTTCGGCTTGTGCCGCGCCTGATGCCGACTTCAAAAACAAATCGCAGAAAAAATTTAATTATACACATCTTGTCAAGAGGGCTCCGAAACTGGAAAACTGCTGAATCGGACGCCCGAATCTGAAAGAATTTCTGATTGTTAACCAAAATCCCCGTGTTTTTGAAATGGATTCTGAATGAGGGTTGACATTTACAGGTTCAAATGATGAAAAATCAGTGGATTTTAGGAGGCATATTATGATAAAAAAATTTTTTGTGACAATCTGCGCGGCAACACTTTTAATCAGCGGTTGTGGCGGCGGAGAAAAAACTTCTTCGACGGATGAAAAAACTTTTACCTATGGCACGGTCGCTTACGGCGTGGCAATGGAAAATGCCGGCACCAATCCCCATGAAAGTTACAGCGGCTGGAGCACTCTTCGCTACGGTATCGGCGAAACGCTTTTCAAATTCAACGAAAAAATGGAGCTTGAACCGTGGCTCGCCGAAAGTTTCGAGCAGGTTGACGACTTCACCGTTAAAATTAAAATCAAGGACGCCGCAACTTTTTCAAACGGCAAAAAGGTTGACGGCGCGGCTGTAAAAAAATGTTTGGACGCGCTGATTCAAAATCACGACAGAGCTCCCCGCGACTTGAAAATTTCTTCGATTGAGGCGGACGGACAATTTGTTACGATAAAATCTTCAGAAAAAGTTCCCGCGCTCCTGAATTACCTTTCCGATCCTTACGGTTGCATTGTCGACATTGACGAGGGCGTTAAGGAAAATATCGTTGTCGGCACGGGAGCTTACAAAGCCGTCAAAGTCACCGACACGCAGATTGAACTTATTCCGAACGAAAATTATTGGGGCTCCGTCAAGCCGAAGATGGATAAAATTATCGTCAAGAGCATAACCGACGGCGATACTTTGACAATGGCAATGCAAAACGGCGAACTCGACGCGGTGCAAGGGCTCCCTTATTCGAGTCTGCAACTTTTTAAGGACGGTTACAAAATTTCTCAATCCGATACTTCGCGAGTTTATCAAGCCGCCTTCAATTTCAAAACGCCCGCGCTCCAAGATTTAAATGTTCGCCGCGCAATTTCTATGGCGATTGACAAAGAGAACTTCACCAAAATTTTGCTTAACGGCAACGGCACGCCCGCCGTCGGTCCTTTCCCCGCCAATTTATCTTTCGGCGATGATAAAGTTCATTCGGTTCCTTACGATTTGGAAGGCGCGAAAAAACTTTTGGCGGACGCGGGTTGGAGTGATTCGGACGGCGACGGCTACGTTGACAAGGACGGAAAAAATCTTGAGCTGAATTATTTAACTTACACTTCCCGACAAGAACTTCCTTTGCTTGCCGAAGCCGCGCAAGCTAATCTAAAAAAAATCGGCGTGAAACTCAACGTCAACGCCACCGACAATTACAAAACTTTTCTTAAGAGCGGCGACTACGATATTTTTTCAAAGGCGATTGTCACGGCTCCGACGGGCGACCCCGAATATTATTTCACGAGCCACATTGTGCCGGGCGCGGTTGACAACGCGGGCTTTTACGACAGCGAAAAAATTTCTGCGCTGGAAAATGAATTGCACAACACTTTCGGCGCGGAAAATCGTTCCGAGCTTGCAATAAAAATGTCTCAACAAATTTTGGATGACTGCGCGTTGATTTACGCTTCGCATTTGCGCATGTCTTTTGTCATGAAACCGAATGTCGAAGGCTTTAAGGCGCACCCTTCCGATTATTACGAGATAACGGCGGAGCTTGATAAAAAATGATTTTGACGGTTGAAGATTTGGTTGTTGCTTACGGCAAGAAAATTATCGTTCGTGACATAAATTTTTCTGTCAAACGCGGAGAAATTTTGGTTATCGCGGGCGAGTCGGGCAGCGGCAAATCTACGATTTTAAAGGCGATTGGCGGCTTGCTCGGCAAGGGCGGCGCGATTATCGACGGACAAATTTTTTTTGACGGACAAGAAATTACGGTTTTGTCGGCGGGGCAACGGCGAAAAATTTCGGGCGATTCAATAGGATTTATTTTTCAAAATGCGGGCGCGTCATTCTGTCCGATAAGAAAAATCGGCGAACAAATTTTTGAAGGCGTCCGTGCTCATCGCGATTGGGATAAAAAATTTTTTCGCGAACAGGCGATTGAACTAATGCAAAAAATAAATCTCGCGCCCGAAGTTTTGGACGAATATCCTTTCAGATTATCGGGCGGCATGGCGCAACGTGCAGGAATTTTGGCGGCGACTCTCCTTGAACCGAAACTTTTACTTGCCGACGAACCGACAAGCGCATTGGACGCCGTTACTCAAGTCAGCGTCGTCAAGGAACTTTTGAAACTGCGCGAGCGACAAAAAATTTCAATCGTAATGGTGACTCATCATATGGGCGTTGCGTGGCGCATGGCGGACAAAATTTTAATCATGAAAAACGGCGCGCCCGTCGAATTTGGATCAAAAAATCAAATTTTCAACGCGCCAAAAGAAATTTACACGCAAGAACTAATCGGGGCGGTGCCGCGCTTATGATTTTAAAAGTCGAACACGTCAAAAAAACTTTCGGGAAAAAACTCGTGCTTGACGACATAAATTTTTCTTTAAATGCCGGCGAATGTTTAGGGATTGTCGGCTTGAGCGGTTGCGGAAAATCGACGCTCGCAAAAATTATCGCCCGATTAATTCCCTGCGACGACGGAAAAATTTTTTTGTGCGGCAAGGAAATTTCAAAGGCGGCGGGCAATGATTTTTATAAAAATATGCAGATGATTTTTCAGACGCCCGAAGATTCTTTCAACCCGCGCAGGACTTTGGGTGAAAGTATTTCCGAACCGATTAAAAATTTTCTCGGCAATGAAAATCTGCGCGGGCAAGTCGAAAATCTTTTAATCGAAGTCGGCTTGCCGAAAAATTTTTATGAAAAATATCCTCGCGAAGTATCGGGCGGCGAATGTCAACGGGCGGCGATAGCGCGGGCAATTTCCATTTCGCCAAAACTTTTAATCTGCGACGAAGCAACTTCCGCGCTTGACGTGACAATTCAAGCCCAAGTCGTCGCGCTGATAAAAAAACTCTGCGCGGAAAAAAATATCGCCTGCCTTTTCATAACGCACGATCTCGCATTGTTGCCGAAGCTTGCCGACCGCGTGATCGTTTTGCATGAAGGAAAAATCGTTGAAGAAGGCACGCCCGAAAAAATTATTCGCGAAGCGCAATCGCCCTTTACAAAACAACTTACGGCATCAAATTTTTTTACGGAAGAATTTTGACGGAGAAAATTTTTGGAGAGTATGTAACGAAACCTCTGCGGAGTGTGCAAAATTTTTGAGCAACCGACTGCGCCTCTGCGTTTAAAAAATTTTTTGGGAGGTTTTGCAATGGAAAAATTGAATCGGCGAATTGAAAATTATTGGGACAATCGCAGTGCGGCTATGAGCAAAATTCGCCGCCTTGAACTTAACGGAGTGGACGGCGCGGCTTGGAGAAATATTTTCAAAAAAAATTTGCCCGAAGGCAAGCTGAAAATTTTGGATGTGGGGACGGGCACGGGATTTTTCGCAGCGATTCTTTCAAAACTCGGTCACAAAGTTATCGGGATTGACATGTCGGCGAAAATGCTCGGCGAGGCTGAAAAAAATCTTCGCGAACTGAAACTTCCCGCCGAGTTCAAAAAAATGAACGCGCAAGCTCTCGACTTTGACGACGAAACTTTTGATGCGATTGTTACCAGAAATTTGACTTGGACGCTCCCCGATGTCAAGGCGGCTTATCGCGAATGGTACAGAGTTTTGAAGTTCGGCGGCGTCTTGATGAATTTTGATTCCGATTACGGCGACAAAAATTTTTCTTCGTGCAGTAAAACCAAAATCACTTCCGCGCAGATTTCGGAGTGCGACGCGATAAAAAATTCTTTGGCGATAAGCAGTCGCCGCCGCCCGATGTGGGATGCGGGCTTTTTGGAGGGAATAAATTTTTCCGTGCGCCTTGACGAAGATATTTCTCACATTGTCCACAGGGATAATCGTTGCGGCTATGATTCTGTGCCGCTTTTCGTGATTCACGCCGTAAAATAAAAAATTTCCCGCGAAGTTTTCAAAGCCTCGCGGGTTTTTTGTTCTTCAAATTTTTATCGAATGCTAAACACTCTTGTCTTTCGTACACATTTTCATTTGATAATATCGGAAAAAAATTACATATGTGGTTGCCACGATATTTCTGCATTGAATGTTTTTTTGCCCGATACTTTTCTGCTTAAAGTGTACGGCGCGTTATGCCATTGAGTTTTGATCTCTTCCAACTGTTCTGTTCCGTCTAATTTAAAACTTGTGTAATCAACCCAATAAGGAATAGCCCCTTTTTCTTTTGGATTTAAAACGTACATCCCTTTCAAATAAATTATCAGTTCACCTTCGCCGACAGTCTCCAAACGAAGCTTAAGATTTTTCTTATAGGACGTAATGACATAGCCTTCGCCGTCTTTTTGAAACCAAGAAGGTTTTGAGACCAGAGTATTTTTGTCGGAAGGCGTAACTTTTAAATTGACTTCGCTCCCCTTCAATTTTATGTCAATTCTGGCTAAACTCATAAGATACATGACAAATGTTTCAGGGTTAATTGATTGATTGTATTCTCCGGGCATCTCGGATTGATATATCTTAAATCTCAAATCGTAATATTCTTCCCAGCATCTGTTGATGAAAACAGCCAAACTTTGCATTTTTTCGGGCGATTCGTCTGCATAAAATCTTTTCGCAATGGAGTCAATCGCAAGAAAGATATTACGTGTCTCGAAGGCGTTATGCGGGCTGTTCGTCCCCTTTGCATAATAAATCCACAACAAAACATTATCTTTTTTCGTCAAACCGTAATGCGGAGATATTTCCATATCTTTGCAGAACGGTTCAAGCTGAGAACGCAAATCCACATTGCTCATGGCGTTGAACAATATGACATACTTCGAGGGATTTTCCTTAATCAGACTCACCAAATCATTTCTGCGAAGTTCATCTTTTGTTTGTAAATCAATTCCGGTTATTTTCTCAAACTCTTTTGTATACATCCATTGCTGAATGTAAATCTGCGGATTGATGCCAACGGCTAATGAACCATTCAACATTGAGGCAGCGTATATCCCGGCATAGCCGCCGCTGCTTGAGCCAAAAAAAATTACCTTGTCCTGTGTGAGATTGAGATTTCGTAAAACCGCCTGAACGATCTCCAGCGAGAGCCGAATATAACTTTTTTCCTTTGTGCCGTAAAACCACCCCAGAACAAAATCTTCCGCTTCGTATTCTTGTATCATGGGATCATCAATACAAAGCAACGCGCTGCTCATTGGATCCGTCATTGAATAATATGACCAACGTGAAAAATGCGGAGACTTAGGTGACGGATCAGTGCGAGTACGTGCTGAAGCGTAAAAGACATAAAGATGGCGCGGGGGGGGGGATATTATTCTTCTCGCCAATGTGACAGAAACATTCAAAGTCAACATCATCGATTTTAACGGAGAAAGATCCCGAAGTTAATTTTTCTGTCAATTCATCGGCAGAAGCATAGATATTTTTTTCTGCCGCAAGTTCCGCTTTGGCGTTAAGAGGAGGTTGCAACGAAGAAAGGCTGAACTGCTCCATCTCCTTGCGCAAGTAATCTATGGAAAATCCTTCCAATTTAACATCACTCCAAAATTTTTTCTTTAAGTTGTTTTACGTCGAAGTACCGATTTTTCATGCCGTAAAATAAAAACTCCGTCGGTTTTAAAAACCTGCAGAGTTTTTAATTCCTAATTCCTCATTCCTAATTCCTAATTGAATTGCGCATCAATCGGATCCGTCAAAAGAAAAAGTGCGCTTAAATCGACGTGGAAAATAACGGTGTATTCGTCTTCGTCGGGAGCCGCGCCGTTGAACTTGTTGCTGAAAAGGAGCGACGCCGCATGAGAATAATCGTTGACTTGGTCGCCGAACGCATTTATTTTTTTACTGCAAACGGGCTCCAAAAATTTGAACACGGTACCGGCGGGAAAAATTCCGTCGACAAAAACTTTTTCGGGCAGAAAATTATTGTCTTCGACGAACGGAATTGCAACTTTCGAGCGCAAAAACAAATTTTCAAAATCCAAATTCTTAATCATGTCGCCACCTCAAAAGCTCACGGAGAATTTTGCTTTTTTATCTTCCTCAATCGTAAGGAAATTGCTGAAGCCCGTCATGTCCAAAACTTCGCGGACATTTTCGCGGATATTTTTGATTCTCATCGAGCCCTGCCTGTCCATTTTCTTTTGAGTTTTAAGCAACATGCGCAAGCCCGCCGAAGAAATATATTCGAGTTCGGCAAGATCAATCGTCAAGTCGGTTATGCCGTCGAGTTTCAAAGATTTATCGAACTCAAGCGCGGTGACTGCATCGAGTCGCCCGATAAGCTGAATCGTTACTGCCGAGCCATCGGCAATTTTTTTTATCTCCATGAAAAAATTCTCCCTTCAAAAATTTTCTTTGATTGTAACAAAAATCTGCGCGGTTTGTAAAGACGCGGCGTCTGTGATAAGATTGACAAAAAATTTTTGGGAGGATTTTTAAAATGAACAACTGCAAGGCAATTCAAATCAGCGAAAATATTTTTTGGGTCGGCGCGGTCGATTGGAGCATGAGAAATTTTCACGGCTACGAAACTTCTCGCGGCTCCACTTACAATGCTTATCTGATTCTTGACGAAAAAATTACTCTGATTGACACGGCGAAGATTAATTTCAAGGACGAATTGCTCGCCAGAATTTCTTCCGTTATCGATCCCGCGCAGATTGAAATTATCGTCTCCAGCCACGTCGAGCCCGATCATTCCGGCGCGTTGAAAGAAATTGCGGCACTCGCTCCCAACGCCGAAATTTTTACGACAAATCCCAACGGCTTGAAAGGTTTGACAAATCGTTACGGCAAATTGAATTATAAACCTGTCAAGGCGGGCGATGAAATTTCTATCGGCAAGCGCACTTTGAAATTTGTTCCGACGCCCATGCTCCATTGGCCCGACTCGATGGTTACTTATTGTCCCGAAGAAAAAATTTTATTTTCCAATGATGCCTTCGGCGAACATTTGGCGACTTCGCTTCGCTTTGATGACGAAAACGATTTGGAAACGATTTTATTCGAGGCGAAGAAGTATTACGCGAATATTTTAATGCCGTTCGGCAAACAGGCACAAATCGCGCTTAAAGCTCTGGGCGGCTTGGAAATTAAAATGATTGCGACGGGGCACGGCGTCATTTGGAGAAAAAATATCGATAAAATTCTTGACTGCTACAAAAAATGGAGCGCGGGCGAAGTCGAGGAGCGGGCGGTTATCGTTTTTGATTCAATGTGGCATTCGACAGAAATTTTGGCGCAGACAATCACGGAAGCTTTTGCGAAAAGAAAAATTCCCGCCGCGTTTTACGACATCAAAGCCACTCCGCTTTCCGACATTGTCACGGACATTTTCACGAGCAAATATCTGGCTGTCGGCTCGCCTACGATTAACAATCAGATGATGCCGACAATCGCCGCGTTCCTTTGCTACTTGAAAGGCTTGCGCCCGCAGAATCATAAAGGTTTTGCGTTCGGCTCTTACGGTTGGGGCGGACAAAGTATCGGCTACGTCGAAGATGAACTTAAGGCGGCGGGCATTGAAATTATTTCGGATAAAATTCGCGTTCAAAATCTCCCGACAACAGCACAACTCGAAGAAATTACAGAAAAAATTCTTGCGCTCAATCTTTAAGGAGAAATTTTAATGGCAAAGCAACTCAACGCCGAACAAAAAACTATCAGCCAAATCCTTAACGATCCCAACAAACCGAAATTTTTAATTCCAGATTATCAGCGACCGTATTCATGGGAGCGTGAGCAATGCGAAACGCTTTGGGACGATATTTTATCCTTTGCTTTTCCGCTCGACCACGCTTTTAACGCCGGCAATGACAGATATTTTCTCGGAACGATTTTAACTTTTCAAAATGATTACTACGAAAATGAAGTTATTGACGGGCAACAGCGGCTTATAACTTTCTTGCTCATGCTCCGCGCTTTTTACGCGGCGTTTGAAGGTATCGACTGCAAGAACAAGGAAAATATTTTGGCGAGCATAGGAAAATGCATTTGGAACGGTGATGAATTCGGGAACGTCGACAAGACGAGTCTTAAATTGAAATCCGAAGTCGCCTCCGACGAAGACATTGTCGAGTTCAAAAAAATTTTGGAGACGGGCGAATCGACAGCTAAGAATACGAGCAATTACAGCGTCAATTATCAGCTGTTCACGAAATGGATTGCGGCTTTTAAAAACGATAATCCAGATGATTTTTCATATTTGCCCATGCGAATTTTGAACAACTGCATTCTCCTGCCGATTGAGGCGGACAATCAGAATACCGCGCTCAGAATTTTTACGACGCTCAATGATAGAGGCATGCCTCTTTCGGACGCCGACATTTTCAAGGCGCAGTTTTATAAATTTTTCTCGCGAGACGGCAGACAAGCTAAAGAAAAATTCATTAAGCGTTGGAAAGAGCTTGAGGCACTCTGCAATAAAAATTTTCATCCGCGCAGAGGCACGCCGGTCGACGATTTGTTCAGGCGGTATATGTATTACGCCAAGACGAAAAAGGCAGTCGAACAAAATCGGCGCATAAGCGAAACTTTTTCCGACATGCGAGATTTTTACGCCGAGAATAATTATGAGATTTTGCGCGACAAAGAGGTTTTTGCGGATTTGGAAACGCTTGCGAATTTTTGGAGTGATGTCAACACTCGCAACGAAAGATTTTCGCCGCAAGTTATGAAAAAACTTTACGTGCTGAGCTATTCACCCTACAGCGTATGGAGTTATGTTGTTTCGCTGTACTTTATGAGTTGGCGTGAACTTGACGAGAAAGACTTTTGCCGATTCTTGGACAAAATTACGGCTTTGATTTTGCTTAACGGAGTTTTGGATTTCGGCAAACAAACTATTCGTCGCCCGTTCCTTTTGGAGTTTAAAAATATTTATAACGGTGAACCGATTGAATTTGAACAGTATCGACAAAAGGGCAGTCTTGTTCGCAGTCGACTTAACGAGATGAAATTCAGCAATACAAAATCTATAACTCGCGCAATGCTGGCGTGGCAGACTTTTCAAAATCCCGCGCAGGAATTGCCGCCGCTCGGCGTTGAATTGCAAATCGAACACATTTTGCCGAAAAAAAGGCAGGAACTTCATCATCTGCTGAAAAATCCTGCCGCACTGGATTTTTTGGGCAACAAATCACTGCTCGAAAAGGGCATAAACATTCGGGCGGCGGATTATCGGCTTGTCGACAAAAAAATTTTTTATCTCGGCGACGGAAAATCCAAACACGGCACTTTTAATCTCGAACTGCGCAAGCTTGCCGAAACTCACGACGATTTTACGGAAAATGACATTCTCGCCCGCAATGAAAAAATTTTCGACGCCTTCATTGAATATCTGCGCGGAAATGATTTGCTCCTTTGAAAGGTGGTTGACAAATGAAATATTCCGAGCTGATAGATTTTCAGCCGATAGAAGATGTGATTCAGTTGAAGTCGGCGGACGATAAACTCAAAAGCCGCGAATACGTCCGCAGTTATGTCATGTCCGATAAAACGGCGGCGATTTTAAAAGCGGCGGTTGTCGACCAACTGAAATTTGACAACGTAGAGAGCAAAGGAATTCTTGTCGTCGGAAATTACGGCACGGGAAAATCTCATTTGATGTCCGTTATCTCCGCCGTCGCCAATGACAAAAATAATTTGCCGCTCTTAAAAAATAAAAACTTCGCCGCGAGCATGGAGCCCGTCGCGGGGAAATTTGAAGTTCTGCGTTTGGAAATAGGCGGCGGCGTGACAGTTCCTCTGCGCGAAATTATTTTTGCCGAGATTCATGAAGATTTTTCGGCGCGAGGAATTTTTATCGACAAGCCCGACTTCGATAAAGTCACGAGCAATAAAAAACTCATTGGCGAGACAATCAACGCTTTCGAGAAAAAATATCCCAATCGCGGCTATTTTCTTGTTGTCGATGAATTTTTTTCCTACCTTTCCACACGCGACGAACGACAAATTGTTCGCGACTTGGAATTTTTGCGCGACTTAAGCGAAATGTGTTCCAAATCCAAACTCCGAATTATTTTCGGCGTTCAAGAAAAAATTTTCGACAACCCGCGCTTCAGTTTTGTCTCAAGCACACTTCAACACGTCAGCGACCGTTTTACTCAAGTCATCATCACGAAGGACGCCACAAGTTACGTTGTCTCCGAAAGGATTTTGAAAAAAAATCCCGCGCAGAAAAAATTTATCCGCGAGCACTTGGAAAAATTTTGCGGGCTGTATTCCGGCATGGCGGCGCGGCTTGAGGAATTCGTTGAACTTTTTCCGATTCACCCCGCCTATATCGACGTGTTCAATAAAATTTGGCTGATTGAAAATCGCCACGTCCTGAAAAATATTTCGCTGGCGATTAAAGATATTTTCGACTCCGAAGTTCCGCCCGATTCGCCGGGAATTATTTCCTTTGACGATTATTGGAAGGCGGTTAAGTCAAATATTTTTTCCAAAAACCAAGAGACGATTGGGCGCGTCGTTGAGGCGTCGGGCACGCTCGAAGAAATTGTCAATCGCTCTTTCGGCAAGCCTTTTTATAAACCGCTCGCCATAAAAATTATTTACGCGTTGAGTGTTCACCGACTCACAACCAACGGACTCGACGCCCGATTCGGCTTGACGGCAGAAAATTTGAAAGATGATCTCTGTCTTTATCTGCAAATGCCTGAACGCAACGCAGATTTTTTGCTCGGAATTGTTCGCGCTGCTTTAAACGACATTATCAAAACCGTTTCGGGACAATTTATCGTCCGCAACGAAGACAACGGACAATTTTTTATCGACGTGGATAAAACTATCGACTACGACGAAAAAATTAAGCAAAAGGCGTCGCTCGTGGCGGTTGACGATTTGAATCAATATTTTTATCGGCTGATTCTCGACGCAATGAGTTGGACTAAGCAACCGTATGTTGAAGGCTTCAAAATTTATGAACATGATTTGATTTGGCATTCGCACAAAATTTTCCGCGAAGGTTATTTGTTTCTCGGCTTGCCCGAAGATCGAAGTACCGCACAACCTGCGCGGGATTTTTATGTCCATTTCCTGCCGCCGTTCGGGAAAAATTATCAGCCGCCAAAATCTTTGGACGACGAAGTTTATTTTTATTTCAAGCCTGACGAAGATTTTGAGAAAAAACTTAAGCTTTACGCCGCCGCCCGCGAACTTGAACGCATGAGTGACGGCAAAGATCGAACGGCTTATCTGGAAAAAGCAGACGGCTTGCACACAAATTTAATCCGTTTGCTTAACGATAAAAAAATTCTCGCGTTCAGTGCCGAATACAACGGAAAAATGCAACGGCTGATTGAAATTCTGCGCGGCTGTTCAAAACCTGACGAAACTTTTGGCGACACGCTCGACTTGGCGGCGGCTCTCTGCTTGGAAAATTATTTCAAAAAAATTTATCCCGACTTCCCCGTCATGGAAATTAAAATCACGCGAGAAAATTTGAAGGCGATAACGGACGAGGCGCATAAAACTTTCGCCGGCAAAAAAACTCAATCGACCGCCGCATTTCTGCGCAGTTTCAAAATCCTTGACGGCGATAAAATTCGTCCCGAAAATTCTCCGTTCGCAAAATATTATATCGACCTTGTAAAAAATCTTTCGGCGCAAGGCGTGCTCAATTACTCCGAACTTTTTGAGGAGCGCGGCACTTGGAAAGTCGACAAGAAATTTAAAATCCCGTTCGATCTCACGCCGATAATTTTTCTGTCGATGGTTTACGGCGGCTTCGCGGAAATAATTTTCGACGACGATTCAAGATTGACCGCCGCAAATTTGGAACAACGCCTGCCGTCAATCAATCGCGCCGACTTGATGGAGTTCAAATATCTTTCGCGCCCCGCAAAGTTGCCGCTCGATTCGCTGATTAAACTTTTCAAAATCCTGTCGCTCAATCCCGCGCTGATTCAAAACGACAAAGAAGCCGCTGTAGAAAAACTTTTGGAGAAGGCGCAAACTCTTTCCAACGACGCCGCCCGCGCAGATCATTTTTTGTCCGGAAATTTCTTTTTGTGGGGAGAGTCGCTCGCCAATTCCGATAAAATTCGCGACATGAAAATTGCTTGCGAAAAAATTCGTAACGAGTTCGGAAATTACCGCGTCAAGTTCAACACGCCCGCCAAGCTTAAAAATTTCAATCTCTCCGACGAAAAACTTGATGCCCTTGCAGAAAATCTTAAGCTGTTGAATTTCGTTAAGGAGTTCGACGCCTTCCGCGCAGGTTGCCTTGAGGCAATTTCTTACGTCGCGAATATCGAGCCCGTCGAGTCGCTGAAAGATGAACTTGCGCTTGTCAAAAGAAATTTCCGCGTCCAACGTCAACTTATTCTCAGCCGTCAAAAAGGTACAACTTCCGCGCAAAAAGTTTGTGAAGAGCTTGCAAAATTCAAGGCGCATTACATTGAACTTTATCTTAAAAATCACGCCGCCAATCGTCTGAACTTTGAAGAATCGCAACGCAAGGGAAAAATTATTTCCGGCAGAGAAATTGCCAACCTGCGAACTTTAAGCCGCATTGGAATTTTTTCCGACGCAAAATTTTCCGAACTTCAAGAGGAACTTTCCGATTTGCAAACTTGTCCCGAACTTAAAGCGGAAGATTTGGAGCGGCAAACGACTTGTCCGCATTGCAACTATCGATTGAGCGAGCGCGGCTCCGACGTTCACGAAGAACTTGAACGCCTTGAAAAACGTCCGCAAGAATTGTTGCGCGAATGGGAAAAAGTTTTGCTGGACACTCTCAACGACCCGCTGATTCAATCGAACATGGAATTTTTAAACGAACGACAACAGCGCGCCATTCAAAATTTCTTGTCCGATGAAAAATTGCCCGATTATGTCGAAAATTTTTTTGTCGCAAGCGTCAAGGATTTGCTGAAACATTATTCGCCGATAATTATTGACGCCGAAGATTTGATTCGTGAATTGGAAAATCTGCCGCCGCTTGATGAACTTTCCTTCCGAAAAAAATTTCAAGAAATTATTTCGCAACGCACGGCAGGCAAGGAACCTTCCGCCGTCCGCATTTCAATCAAGCGGCAGAAATAAAAAAATTTTTCCCCGCTCGTAATTGCGCGGGGAATTTTTTTTGCTTATAATCGCAACACTATCAAAATTTTTTCGAGGTGATGTTCCCTTGAATCAAAAATTAACTGCCGACGATTTAGAAAAAGTTCGTGACATTGAAGGCTTTCCTGACGGCGCGGACGAAGACATTGCCGCGCTTTCAGACCCGCCGAATTTTACGGCTTGTCCGAATCCTTTTATCGAAAAATTTATCGGCGAACACGGCACGCCTTACGACGAAGCCGCAGATAATTACAGCCGCGAACCTTTTGCCGCCGACGTTTCCGAAGGAAAAAACGAGCCGATTTACAACGCCCATTCCTATCACACAAAAGTTCCTTACAAGGCGATTATGCGATACATTTTGCACTACACAAAGCCCGGCGATATTGTCTTCGACGGCTTTTGCGGAACGGGCATGACGGGCGTCGCCGCGCAGATGTGCGGTGCCGACGACAAAGCTTTGGAATTTGAATTCACCGGCAAGCAAGACTCCGACAACTGGGGAAAACGTTTTGCAATTCTCAGCGACTTGTCGCCCGCCGCCGCTTTTATCGCCTCCGTTTACAATTCGCCCGTTGATGTCGAAAAATTCGCCGCCGAGTTTGAAAAAATTTTTGACGAAGTGCAAAGTGAATTCGGTTGGATGTTCACGACAGAAGACGAACACGGAAATATTTTCCCCGTCAATTATGTTGTGTGGAGCGACGTGCTGATTTGCCCGAATTGCGGCGAGGAATTTATTTTTTGGAATGTTGCGGTCGATAAAAGCGGCTCCGTCAAAAAAATTTTCCATTGCCCGAAGTGCAACGCCGAACTTTCCAAGAATAAATGCGCCCGCGCCCAAGAAACTTTTTTTGATTCGGCTGTTGAAGAGACCGTAACCGCCGCAAAGCAAGTGCCCGTTATGATTAATTATTTGGTCGGCAAGAAGCAAATTAAAAAATCTCCCGATACTTATGATTTTGAACTCCTCGATAAAATTAACGCGCTTGAAATTCCCGCGTGGTTCCCGAAAAATTTTCTGCCCGACGGCTACAACACACAACAGCCGATTCGTTCGCACGGCGTCGACAGAGTTTATAAATTCTACACGAAAAGAACGCTGATAATTCTCGCCGCGCTTTTTAATAAAGTTGATACTTTTCGTCTTAGAATAATTTTACAGTCAATCAGTCCATTTTTGGCTTCGAGACTTGTTAGATACAATTTAGGACATCGTGGTAATGGTGTTTTAAGTGGAACTCTTTATTTACCTTCGCTTTTTGCTGAATCAAACGTTTTTCGTTCTCTTAGAAAAAAATTCTCCGATTTTCTTAAATCATTCAAGGCGACAAAAAATTTTGAAAGCGCGATAATTTCTTGCCAATCTTTGACTGATTTAAAAAACGTTCCGAAGAATTCCGTTGATTATATTTTCACCGACCCACCTTTTGGAAATAATTTGATGTACTCGGAGCTGAATTTTATTTGGGAGGCGTGGCTGAAAGTTTTTACCGACAATAAATTTGAAGCGATAATAAATCCTGTGCAAAGAAAAGAACTGATAGATTATCAAAATTTAATGACGCGGAGTTTTTCGGAATGTTATCGAATTTTAAAACCGAATCGTTGGCTGACGGTTGAATTTCACAACTCGAAAAACGCGGTGTGGAACGCGATACAGGAGTCGTTGCAAATTTCGGGCTTTGTGATAGCGGACGTGCGAACTTTGGACAAACAGCAGTGGAGTTTCAAGCAAGTCACGACGACAAGCGCGGTCAAGCAAGATTTAATCATATCGGCATACAAGCCGCGAGAAAAACTTTTGCAAGAATTTTACAATCGGGCGGGCGAAACGGAAACGGCGTGGCTTTTCGTTCGGGAGCACTTAAAAAATTTGCCGACAGTGATAAAGCGCGGACAAAAATTGGAGACAGTCAGCGAGCGGCAAAAATTTTTGTTGTTTGACAGAATGGTAGCGTTTCATTTGATGCAAGGGTTGCCGGTGCCGATAAGTGCGGCGGAATTTTATCGCGGGCTTGAGGAAAAATTTATTCGGCGGGACGAAATGTATTTTTTGCCGAGCCAAGCGAACGAATACGACGCGGAGCGCATTGCCTGCGATTTGGAGCAGGAAAATTTTTCGCTGTTCATAATTGACGAGAAGACGGCGATAGATTGGATAAATCGGCAGTTGCGGGCGGAGCGGCAGACTTATCAAGCGTTGCAACCAAAATTTATGCAGGTGCCGCAAGTTTTGAAGAAGGGCGAGAAAATCCCGGAGCTTGCGACTTTGCTTGAGGAAAATTTTTTACGAGACGACGCGGGCAAATGGTACATACCCGACCCGAAAAAAATTGGCGACGTGGAGAAGTTGCGGGAGAAAAATTTGATTCGGGAGTTTGAAGAATATCAAAAGAGTTCGGGCGCGTTGAAGATTTTCAGATCGGAAGCGATCCGCGCAGGTTTCGCGAAACTTTATCGCGAGAAAAATTTTTCGGCGATAGTGGAGATGGCGGAGCGGTTGCCCGAAGAAATTTTGATTGAAGACGGAACTTTATCAATGTATGTCGATTTGAGCCGACAGTACGAGTAGTCCCCCCGCTTTTAGAAAGTGTGGGTTCGCCGAAATTCGCAACACTTGGAGAATCGCAAATAAAACCTCCGAAAAATATAAAAGCCCTGCGCGGAAAACGCAGGGCTGATTAA
Organism: uncultured Selenomonadales bacterium; assembly: GCA_937877655.1. GTDB lineage: Bacteria > Bacillota > Negativicutes > Selenomonadales > Selenomonadaceae > Quinella. The sequence goes on along the minus strand of CALFJC010000013.1, from coordinate 20,237 downwards.
ATTCAGGCGACAAATTATTTTTGACATTGGCAGTCGAGGCAAAGAAACTTGCTTATTTTGGTATGTCGAATCAAAATACCACTGCTCAACAAAAGTAATCGGCATAAATTATCAATGGCGGACAAGCCTTTACAAAAGTTCTGAGAATTTCGGCTACTTCTTTTCCTTTCAAATGCCGCTGTCCATAAAATTTTGCAACAAACATTTCAGATAGTTGACACGATTTATTTTCTGCAGGTCGCGAACATTTTTAATCGTTATGCCGTGAAAATCTTCAAAGTCGGTAAGAATATTGTTGACGAACACAACGACAGCAATTTTGTCCGTGCCGCGAAGGTCTGTTTTATTTTTGTAAATCGTTGGCGGTTTAATAAAGCTTGTTCCTCCCATTGATTCTTTCAAGTAATGCCTTACTAAACGCCACACCAAACGGAAAAAGCCCCGTCGATTGACGAGGTTTTTTTTATACGCTCGGCGCGACTCGAACGCGCGACCCACGGCTTAGAAGGCCGTTGCTCTATCCAACTGAGCTACGAGCGCAAATTTTTTAAACCGCGCAGATTATACAGGCGATAAAAATTTTTGTCAACGATTATTTCAACATAACAGCCGCCGCGCCGCCAAAATTCGTCACGATAAAAATTTCTTCGGAAAAAATTTCCAAATCGATTTGATAATCGAAGGGATAAAGCACATTTAATTTTCCAAGCTCGCTTAACTTGCGATAACTCCCGCAGTCTGTCAGCATTGCCGCCCGAATCAAAAGGGCGATTATTTTTTTGTCGGAAATTATTTGCGGCGTCAAGATAAATTTGCCGGGCTTTTGTGCAGTCAATGCTCCGAATTCCTTTAGTGTCGAAATAATTTTGTCCGTCGAATGATAAAGCGAAGAACGTTCGCCCCATTTGTCGAAAAGTTTCTGCTTTATCTGCCGCAACGTCACGACTTCGCTCAATTCAAACAATCGCCCGATGATTTTGCAAAGCTCCGCGAATATCGGATAAGTCACAAGCAATATGCTCCAATGAATCGCCTGCGCGGAGTCGGGGAATTTTTCAAGCAAAGCCGCGCCGTCCGCCCGCAACGAATTTTTTTCCGCGCCGCCGTCGTAAATCCATACCCGCATTAAAATTTCTCGCGTCTTGCGTAAATTCGTCGGACTTTTTATTTCCGAAGACAAAATTTCATTCAATCGCGCTTTGCAATCACTTTCCGATAAATTTTCTTGCCGAAGTTTCGCCGCAACATTCAGCCAACGCAACTTTAAATTTCTCGATAACCCAATCATTTTTCATTCCCAAAAAAGCAATTCGTAATTCATAATGAAAAAAATTATACTGCCAAAAGAAAATGCTTATGTCGAATTTATTTTATCACGAAATATATAATCTGCCAAAAAACAGACGGGATTAAATTCTTCTTCAATGAAAGGTACCGCCACTCGACAAAAGAAATAAGGTAAGTAAAAAATTTTCCCTCCACGATTTAACCGATGACTATTTTCATAGATTGGACAAAAAGATAAATCACGGAGAAATTTGCGCACAATCGAAATTACTGCTCGCCTTGTCGAGTTGAACGACAAGCAAGATGTCGGACAAACCATTGAGCGCGAGCTTTCAAGAAGCAAGATAGTTGTACATCGGTAAATTTTTCCATTCCTGCAAAAAAATAAAAGCGTCGGGAAAAATCCCAACGCCCGAAAAAATTTTTTGCGATTTATTTTTTCTCAACCTCAGCCTCAATGTCGATAGTCTTTTCTTCGGCAGGCGGCGCGATTAATTTATCCATCTCGGCTTCCTTGTAAGCCTCAAGCTTCTTGTCCTTCTGAAGAATCTCGTCATCTGCAGATTGCTTCTTTTCAATCGGGAAAGTGATAATTTTCAAAGCTTGAATCGTTTTCCACGCGCCCTCTTCCAAAAGCGAGGCGTCGCGCCAATCGCTTTCATTTGCGCATTTGTGCCATTTGCCCTCGATGTCTTGGAAATACATTTCAAATTCAAGCTGGAAATGCTTTTCGTCGGCGTATTTGACGCTGAACTTGCCCGCGCTGTATTTGAGCCCGTTTCTCTCGTATTTTTTAATCGTGTCGTCAAGGCGCGGCGAAACAACTTCCGAAATTTTTTCAAGCGTCATGTCGGGACGAAACAGATCGACAAAGAAAGTTTTCGCCGTCTCGATTAAATCCGCGACCATCTCAATTTTATTTTCCAATGCCATTTCAATTCACCTCGCCTTAAACGCTAAGCTCAAGTTCTTTTTCGTAACGAGCGGTAACGTCACTTTCTTTGGCAGTCAAACCTTCCTTAGCCCACGCGGGAACTTCGGACTCGTCAATTTCGCGAACGGTGGTTTTCTCAACCCATTTGCCGTTTTCTTTGTAATAAAGTCTGTGAACGAGACGCATAACATTTCCGTTGACGCTGGAGAAAAGTTTCGCCGCATAATCGACAATGCCGGTTTCCTTAAGAATCTTTTGAAGTTGCGGCAAAAATTCTTTCAGCCAGCCTTCGATCTCTTGCCAATTCGTCACGACCAGATAGCCGCCGACTATGGCTCCGATTGCAAGCAACGCAGGTATCATTTAAATCACTCCCATAAAAAATTTGTGCTTATTCTAAACGAAAAATTTCTTTACCGCAAGTCAATATTCTTCCGCCAGAGGATCTGCGCCGTATTTGTTCCAACCTTCGACGCCCTTTGCGCAGAAAAGATAAATTGAAAAGATCATTCCAACCAGCGGGATAAAGGCGACGAGTGCAAACCAACCGCTTTTATCCAAATCGTGCAGGCGGCGAATCATCAGCATAACATTTCCCGTGCCCGCAACCAATGCCCAAATGCCCGTTACCAGATTGACTAAAGTTCCTGTCGGATTGCCCGTCAAAAAAGTTGCCATTGAGGAAGTTACGAAAGTCGACACGCCCGCAACTATCGCCAAAAGTATCATGTACTTGAGATAGCGCAGGCGATTGAGTCGCCCTTCCGTCTTATAAATTTCATTCAATATACTCAAAAAAATTTTCCCTCCTATTTACCGTATTCCCAGCCGCCGCCGTCAGCATTTTTTATAACCGACGAAAAAAAATCATGGTAAGATTTACTTGAGTTTGTTTCAAGTTGCATGACGTTGTTGGCGTCGGGCGAAAATTTGTAATAATAATTGCCTTCTTTGTCGGAATATGTTATCCGCAAATCTTTGCCGACAGTTTTAACCGTAATTTTCTGTTCGTCTCGAACATAAACCGATGAAAAATTATTTGCGGCTTTGGTTTTGTCTACCATTGTCAAAAAAGTTTCCCAGTCTTTGGTTCCGTCTGCGGCTTTCGTTGACGCCAAGCCGCCTTCCGCCGCCGATAACAGGGTATCGAAAAATCCTATCTCCGAGCTGAGTGTCTTGTCTACCGTGTTATTTGGATTTTTGGGATTTGTAATTGTTGCGTAAGTCATATTTGCAAAAGGAAGTATGTCTCTTTCCCAATTTAAAGGTTTGTAAGATACTGAATCTGTACTGTTTGCAGTTGAAGTTTCGGAAGAGGAAGAAGCTGAAGCGGAAGAAGAATTTGAAACGGAATTTGAAACGGAACTTGAGCCGCCGCCGGCGTAATCTACGCTTGACAACGAGTCGTTTGAATCGCCGAATAAACTTGTTACCGCCTCGCCGAAGCCGCCTCTCAAAACGTAAACGAGAAATATTGCGGCAATAAAGCCGAGTAACAGGGCGTATTCAAGCAGCCCTTGACCTTTTTGAGAAAAAAATTTTTCAGGAGATGCTTTTAACTTTTTCATGTGAAACACTCTCCTTAAAATTTTTTAAAGAGCTTTGGATTTTTCCGTCGCCGCAAGTACAGCCTCAATCAAGGAGCTCCTTACGCCGCCGCGTTCCAAAACTCTGACGCCTTCAATCGTCGTGCCCGCCGGGCTCGTAACTTTGTCGCGAAGAACGTCGGGATGCTCGCCTTGCAAAACCATTTTCGCTGCGCCCAAAAATGTTTGTGCGGCAAGTTCAATCGCTTGTGCCCGCGATAAACCCGCCGCAACTCCGCCGTCGCTGAGCGCGTCAATCATCAAAAACGCATAAGCCGGACCCGAACCGCTTAAGCCCGTCACTGCGTCCATCAATTTTTCTTCGACTTCAACCGTCCGTCCCAATGTCGACCAAAAATTTTTTATCGCCTCGCCGTCCTGCGCGGCATTTTTATTTAAAACATAAGCCGTCATGCTCTCGCCGACCGAAACCGCAACATTCGGCATGAGCCGCACGATTTTATTCGACGGAAAAAATTTTTCGACCTTCGCAAGTTTTAAGCCCGCCACCGTGTAAGTTATCAAAACCTGCGCGGGAATTTTATTTTGCAACTTCGCAAAAGTTTCTTCGGCATCTTTTGGTTTGACTGCCACAATCAGCATGTCAATCTTGTCGAGAAAATTTGCTTCGACGCCCGCGCAGACTCCGTAGCGTTTTGAAAGTTCCTCGCAACGCGCCGCTCTGATCTCCGAAATAAAAATATCGTTCGGCGCAAAAACTTTTCCGCAAATGCCGCGAACGATTGACTCGGCAAGTGCACCGCCGCCGATAAATCCTACCCTGTTCATTTTTTTTCCCCTCCGTCAACAAATTCTATGCTCTCCAACAAATTTGTTACCTGCCCGCGTATCGCCGCCAAATAAATTTTGTAAAGCTCTTTTTGCTCGGCAAGTTCTTCTTCCGTCAAGCCGACCGTGCGTTTTTTCCGCGCCAATTCGTTTATCCGTGCCAAAAGTTCAGGCGTTATCATTTTCAATCGCTTCCTTCAAACAAACTCTCCAGCAAGTTAAAAGCGTCCTCTTTGCCCTGCAGATAAGAAAAAATTTTGCGCTGATAAACTTCAACGTGATCGAATTGCGAACAAAACCAATCAGCCAACGAAAGCAATTCTTCCTTGCCGACAGGATTTTTCAGAGCCGTCGAGATAAGTGTCAGCTCAAAAATTTTGTACTTTATCGCGAAGACGCCGAAATTTTTTACAATATCTCCTTCAAATCGCCAAGGATAAACATTCAAAAAAAGTTCGTTGACAAGAAAATTTTCAAGGAAAGTCGCGTGTTCGGCAAGAAATTTTTTCCGAAAACTTCCGAGCCGTTTATAATTCGCAGCCGTTTTTGAAATGTTGTTTGTGAATTTCGTTTCGCCGAAAAAATCTTTGCAGAGATCAAACATTATCACGGAAAATTTTTTCGTGTCTAGGGTGATACTTCGCAACATGAACGGCACTTGCTCCGCCAAAATTTTTTTCGATTCGTAAGCCGAAATTAATTTTATCAAAGCCGCGTCGTCGAAAACTTTTGCCGAAAAAATTTCGTCCAGCCTGTCGAGAAAAAATCCGAGAACGATTAACCGCCGGTCGATTGTCAATGTCCGTTCCTGCAAGATTGAGATCATTGCCACTTGAATTTCCAAAATGTGTGTCAAAAATTTTTCGTCGAGATGCACGGGATTTATTAAAACTCTTTCGCCGCCGTGAATTTTTTCCGACACTTCGACGAGTTCAAATTCCATCGGTTTGTTTTGAAATAAAATTCTCCGTGCCGCGACGGGACAAGTCAGCGTCAACGACCGCTCAAAAAATTTCCCGAAATAAGTAGTGACGCGAGGATAATTTTTGCAAGTCAGCGACAAAAATTCTTCGCCGTAATCGCGTTGCAGACGACATAATTTTTTTTCGGTAAGGAAAGGGCAGGGATGTTTCTTCAGCAAATATTTTTTCTTGGCGGCGTTGAATTCAAACTGCGCGGCTATCTCCGAATCCAGCTTTAAATATTTTTTGTAAGTCGTCTCGTCAACGTCGATATTCCAGCCGCGCTCGCAACAATTATCGTTGCACTTGGAAGAGTCGCAAATAAATTCTCCGACGTATTGTGGTTGAAAGTACAGATATTTTTTCTCCATAAAATTCCTCCGTGAAAAATTTTCCTTGTTGCCGCGAAGTATATCATGCCGAAATTTTTTTGTCACTTGACGGCTAAAAATTTGCAGGAAAAATTTTTTGTGGTATTATACGGCGCGGAAAAGCAATTAGGAACTAGGAACCAGGAACTAGGAACAAGGTTTTGGTAATGGAAAAATATTACATGGCGGCAATGGGCGGCGCGGAAGGTTTCGGCAACAAGAGCATTGCCGCACTCGTAAAATATTTTGGAAGTGCAAAAGCCGCTTGGTTCGCCGACGCCGGAGACATTTTGAAGTCGGGAGCGAGAAAAAATGCTCTGGAAATTTTTCTGGCTTGGCGAAAAAATCATCCCGACGCGCCCGAAAAACTCATAAGCTTTTGCGACAGACAAAAAATAAATCTTTGCAGTATTGCAGACGAAGATTATCCGCCGATTTTAAAAGAAGCGAAAGATCATCCCGTATTTTTTTACTATCGCGGTTCGTTGGAGCCGCTCGCCGAAAGAGTCGGGATTGTCGGCACGCGTAACAATACTCCTTACGGACAAAATGTTGCGTTGGAATTGGGCGAAGAACTTGCGGCGGCAGGCTTAACCGTCGTAAGCGGCGCGGCTCGCGGCATTGATACTTTTGCCCACCGCGGAGCGTTGAAGTCGGGAAGAACGGTTGCCGTTATGGGTTGCGGAATAAATTATATTTTTCCTCGCGAGAACAAAAAACTTCTCGAAGAAATTGCCGAGCGCGGAGTTGTCATGAGCGAATTTCCGCCGCAACTTAAACCAAATCAGGGAACTTTTCCGCAGCGCAACAGAATCATTGCGGGGCTTTGCAGAGGAGTTATCGTTGTGGAGGCGGGAGAAAAAAGCGGCGCACTCATCACAAGCGATCTTGCTCTTGATTATAATCGCGATGTCTTTGCAATTCCCGGACAAATTTACGCGGAAAAAAGTTTGGGTTGCAATCAGCTGATTCGTGCCGGCGCGACGCTGATTAAAAATGCCCGGGACGTTTTGAAGGAATACAACATTGAAAAAGCCGAGAGCGAAGAAATTATAAAGCAGGTTGAACTTGAGGGCTTGGCGGCAAAAGTTTTTGAAATAATTCCTCGCGACAATTACATTACCGAAGACGAGATTTTGATGAAGCTTGACGATATAAATCCGAGCGAGCTTACGGATATTATGCTTGAACTTGATATGAAAGGTTGCGTTGTCGAAGAGGCGGGACGATACAGAAAGGCAATTAGGAATTAGGAATTTTTTTGGAGGTAAAAAGGTGGCAGGAAAAACATTAAAGTCCGTGATTCTCGTTGAGAGCACGGCGAAGGCGCGGACAATCAGAAAATTTGTCGGGAAATCTTATTCGGTTATGTCGACCGACGGTTTCTTGAAAGATTTACCCAAGAGCAGAATCGGGGTGAACGAAAATTATCAGCCCGATTATATAACGGTTCGCGGCAAAGGCGCGTTGCTCGCAGAACTTAAGCGTGAGACTTTGAAGGCGCGGCGAATTTTTTTTGCAACAAATCCCGATGCTCAAGGAGAATTTTTGGCGCGGCAATACTGCGAACTTTTCGGCGTCAATCCTAAATCGCATTGCAGAATTTTTCTTGAGGAAATGACGCGGGAAAATTTCAAGGCGGCGTTTGAAAATGCTCGTCCGATTGATGAAAATTTGGCTGACGCCTTCCAAGCAAAACAACTGCTTGATAAATATGTAAGCCATAAAGTTGGAGAATATCTTTCGCGGAAAATTTGGCGGGGCGTAAAAGTCGGCAGATTCCGCGCAATGCTTTTGAAATTAATTGCCGAACCTGCGCGTGAAAAAGTTTTAACCGTTGAAAAAAATTTGACGCCCGCCGTTCTCCAAGAACTTGCATTTAAGGAATTAAATTTTTCGACGGCGCGAACGCGAATAATCGCCGAGCAACTTTACGAGGGAATAAATTTCGAGGCGAACGGTTACGGCGGCTTGATAACTTATCCGCACGGCAGAGAAATTTCTTTGACAAGCGAACGCCGCGAGCCCGCCGCCGTTCAAGAATATTTGACCGAACAACAATTCAAACTTTACAATCTGATTTATTCTCATCTTGCCGAAGAAAAAACTTTTGAACTCGACGGCGTGACGAACGATGCAACTTTGATGGCGGCTTTTGACGCTTTGAAAGTTGATTGGGCAGAATTTTATTCCGTCGGCATTGCGAGCTTGATAAAGCGCAAGTACATAACGGCGGAGGATTATGTTTACAAAGTTACGGCGTTGGGCGAACGTGTTCTTGACGCCTTGAAAAATTTCTTCGACGAAATTTTCTCTGCAGATTCTTATAACGAAGTCACCGCGCAGGTTAAGGAAGTTGCGGCGGGCAAGGCGCAAAAAATCTCCGTGATAAAAAATTACTGCGACAGATTCAACAAAAAATTTGATGAGGCGATGAATTCTTTGGGCGAAGATGCCGCGCCGCAAAATATGCCCGTCGAAGAGTCCGAAGAAATTTGCGAGAAATGCGGGCGGAAAATGTTGATTCGGCACGGTCGCTACGGAGTTTTTTTGGCGTGTTCGGGTTTTCCCGATTGTAAAAATACGAAACCCTTGCTTGAGTTTTTGGATAAAAAATGTCCGAAATGCGGCGGACGCTTGGCAAAACGTTCTTTGAATCGCGGGCGAACTTTTTATTGCTGTGAAAATTCTCCGCAATGCGACTTTGCAACTTGGGACGAGCCGCAAAGTATGACTTGCAAAGTTTGCGGGTCGACAATGTTTGCCCACAGATTTAAAGACCGTGCGCCCATGTTTTATTGCGGAAATGAAAATTGCTCGACGCGGGAAAATCATCCGATGAATAAAATTTTGGCTGACATAAAACACCGCGCCGAACTTCGCAAGGCTCGCAAAGAAAAATTGGCGGCTAAGGCGGCTGAAAAAGTTCCTGCCAAAAAATCTGCGCGGAAAAATTCGGAGAAAAAATCTTGAAAAGAGTTCATATAATCGGCGCGGGCTTGGCGGGCTCGGAGGCGGCTTGGCAAATTGCAAAACGCGGCGTCGAAGTCACTTTGCACGAGATGCGTCCGACAAAAAAAACTCCCGCGCATAAGACGGGAAATTTCGCCGAACTTGTTTGCAGTAATTCACTTCGGGCGGCGGGCTTGACGAATGCCGTCGGCGTTTTGAAAGAAGAAATGCGCCGTCTCGACTCCGTGATAATGGCGGCGGCTGATGCTTCTGCAATTCCGGCGGGTGGGGCTTTGGCTGTCGACCGCGAGGAGTTTGGAAAAATTATCACTGAAAAAATTAAAGCCGTCGTGAATTTTGTTGAGGAAGAAGTTACAAGCCTTGACAATTTCGCGGACGACATTTTAATTATCGCAAGCGGTCCTTTGACAGCGGGAGGTCTTGCCGAAGAAATTAAAAAACTCACGGGCGGCGACGATTTTTATTTCTACGACGCGGCGGCTCCGATTGTTACGGCTGATTCAATCAATTTTGATAAAGCTTTCAAAGCCTCGCGCTACGGCAAGGGCGAAGACGATTCTTACATAAATTGCCCGATGACTCGCGAAGAATATTTAAGTTTCCGCGCAGAATTAATCGCCGCCGAAAAAACAAAGCCCCACGATTTTGAACAGGAAATTTTTTTTGAAGGTTGCCTGCCCGTAGAAATTTTGGCGGCTCGCGGAGAAGACACAATGCGTTTCGGAAATTTAAAACCTGTCGGCTTAATCGATCCGCGAACGGGAAAAACTCCTTACGCCGTCGTCCAACTGCGGCAAGACAATCGAGAGGCGACACTTTATAATTTGGTCGGCTTTCAAACACATTTGACTTGGGGCGAACAAAAAAGAGTTTTCAAAATGATACCGGGACTTGAGGCGGCGGAGTTTGTAAGATTCGGCGTCATGCACAGAAACACTTACATAAATTCCCCGAAAATTTTACTGCCGACATTTCAATTAAAAAGTTCGCCGCAAATATTTTTCGCGGGACAAATTACAGGCGTTGAAGGTTATGTAGAATCGACAGCGGCGGGCTTGATGGCGGGCGTCAATGCGGCGCGGCTTGCAAAAAATTTGGAGCCGTTGATTTTTCCGCCGACGACTTGTCACGGAGCATTGGCGAATTACATAACGACGGCGGTCACGAAAAATTTTCAACCAATGAATATAACCTTCGGATTGTTGCCGCCGCTTGAAACTCGGACGCCGAAAAAATTTCGCAAAGAAAAATTATCTGCGCGGGCACTAAGCGATTTGGAAAATTTTAAACGGGAGTTGAGATAAATGGAATTTCATTCGACAACGATAGTCGCCGTAAAAAAGGACGGCAAAGTTGCGATTGCGGGCGACGGACAAGTTACCTTCGGCAATTCAACGGTCATGAAGTCGACGGCAAAAAAAGTTCGCCGCCTTTATCACGACAAAATTATTGCGGGCTTTGCGGGCTCGGTAGCCGATGCCTTCACGCTCTTTGAAAAATTTGAGGAGAAACTTGAATCGACGCACGGACATTTAATGCGGGCGGCGGTCGCATTGGCTAAAGAGTGGCGCACCGATAAAATTTTGCGCCGCTTGGAAGCTTTGCTCTTGGTTGCCGATAAAAATACGATTTTACTTTTGTCTGGCAACGGAGAAGTTATCGAGCCGGACGGCGACGTTGCGGCGATAGGATCGGGCGGCTTTTACGCATTGGCGGCGGCGCGAGCTTTAATTTCCCATACCGACATGACGGCAGAAGAAATTGCAAAGGAGTCTTTGTCAATCGCGGCGGACATTTGCGTTTTCACTAATCAAAATATTATCGTTGAGGAACTCAACTGAGGAGGACAAGTTTAATGGAATTGGAAAAGAAAAAAGTTTCACAAGAACTCGGCTTAAACGATCAAACGCCCCGCGAAATTGTGGCGGAGTTGGATAAATATATTGTCGGGCAGGACGAGGCGAAAAAATCTGTGGCAATCGCGTTGAGAAATCGCTGGCGCAGTCACAAATTGCCCGATGAAATGCGCGACGATGTTATCCCGAAAAATATTTTAATGATCGGCTCGACGGGCGTAGGCAAAACTGAAATTGCTCGGCGGCTTGCAAAACTCGTTAAAGCTCCGTTCATAAAAGTCGAGGCAACAAAATTCACGGAGGTCGGTTACGTCGGACGCGACGTTGAATCGATTATCCGCGACTTGGTACAAACGGCGGTTCGCATGGTTCGCAAGCAACGCACGGAAGAAGTCAAGGAAAAGGCGGCGGCAAATGCGCTTGAAAGACTTTTGGACGTATTGGTACCGGAGCCGAAGCGTTCTCAAAATCCGCTCGGAAAACTTTTCGGCAATGCGGAAGGAGACGCGCCGCCTGTAGAGGAAGAGACTTCAAAAAAGCCGGGACGAGAATTTGTTCGCAAAAGACTTTTGGCGGGCAAAATGGAAGAACAAGTCATTGAATTGGAAGTTGCAGATCATGCAAAGCCGATGGTCGGAATGTTCAGCGGTTCGAGCTTGGAAGGCATGGGCGATAATCTTCAAGACATGGTAAGCTCTTTGATGCCGAAAAGAATGCGCAAGCGCAAAGTTACGGTGGCGACGGCGCGGAAAATTTTGGAGCAGGAAGAAGCAGAAAAACTTATCGACATGGAAGAAGTCGCCGAAACTGCCGTTGAACTTGCCGAGCGCAGCGGAATTGTTTTTCTGGACGAGATTGATAAAGTTGCAGTCAAAGGATCGAGTTCGGGTCCCGACGTCAGCCGCGAAGGTGTTCAAAGAGATATTTTGCCGATTGTCGAGGGCTCAACCGTCATGACAAAATATGGTCCCGTCAAGACCGATTATATTTTGTTCATAGCGGCGGGCGCGTTCCATACGGCGAAACCTTCGGATTTAATTCCCGAATTGCAAGGGCGTTTTCCCATTCGCGTCGAGCTGAAATCGTTACTCAAGGCGGACTTTGAAAAAATTTTGACCGAGCCGCAAAACGCACTTTTGAAACAGTACAAAGCTTTGTTGCAGACGGAAGGACTTTCATTGGAGTTCAAAGCGGACGCGATAGAAAGAATTGCGGAGCTTGCCGAGAACGTCAACGAACAATCGGAGGACATCGGGGCGCGCAGACTTCACACTTTGCTTGAAAAATTGTTGGAGCAAATTTCTTTTGAGGCACCCGACATGGCTAAGGACGGCAAGACGGAAGTTATTATCGACGCGGCTTACGTTGACGAGCGGCTTAAGGACATTGCAAAGAACAAAGACCTTTCGCAGTTCATTCTGTAAAAATTTCGGGCAAAAAAATTTGACAGTCACGAGAAATTTTGTGGCTGTCATTTTTCTAAAGAGGCGATTGAAATGTTAAGTAGCAGGTGTGGCGAAAATTTGATTTGGACGCTTGATAAAGGCGTGCTTACAATCAATGGGAAATGCGAGAAAAATTTAGCTTGGCAAATTAAAGGCGATACTTTTACAATCAGCGGCAATGGGGCAATGGAGGATTATTTCGATAAAAATTCGCCATGGTACGATTGCAAAGAATTAATTAAGAAAATTATTGTATGTGATGGCATTACTTCCATTGGTAAAAATGCTTTCAAAGGCTGTGTGAATTTGACGGAGAATAAAAATTCCTGAAGGTGTTACAAAAATTGGCGATAATGCCTTCAGTTGGTGTTGGCATTTAACAGAAATACATCTTCCTGTAAGCGTTAAAACGATAGGGCATTATGCTTTTAGTTATTGCACATATTTAAGATCAATAAAAATTCCAAATAGCGTTACGATTATTGGAGAAGGAGCTTTTTGGGATTGCAAAAACTTAAGAGAAATAACAATTCCTGACTCCGTCATTAAAATTGGTGCAGTTACCTTCGCCTTTTGTCCCAAACTTGAGGAAATTTATTACTCGGCAGGTTCTGGTTTTGAAGGAAATTTAGGGGCGGGCAATTATGCTGAACTTATTCCTTGCAAAGAGTTATTTTGGAAAATTGTTGGTAACAAGGTAAAAATAATCGACGCATACGAGAAGCTACGCTGGAAAGTTGAAGGTAGAACCTTAACTGTCGGCGGCATGTGCAAGATAAAAAATTATTCAAACGAGGAGCCGCCTTGGGTCGACAGCCTCCGAGTTATTCAAAAAATTGTCATTGAAGATGGCGTAAAAAAAATTTATGCTTATGCATTCGCCGATTGTACTCGTCTTGAGAAGTTGACAATTCCCGTGACTGTAAAAACTATCGGCAACTTTGCGTTTACTGCTTCTTATTGCGGAGATCGATTAGTCAACAGCGGCAGAAATGTTTTCTGGAGTCTGAACAATGGAACTTTAATTCTAAAGAAAAATCCCGCCGCGAAGTCTGACGAGGACTTTTCGACGGGCTACGAAACTTGGGAAGTTGTCGAGAAAAACATTAAAAGCGTCAAAATTGAACGCGGTATCATTCTCGGCAAAAGATTTTATAATTGGCTCGAACGCATGAACTCTGATTTACCTGTTGCATTTTTATAAAGTGTAAAGATTTTTTGCGTTGGCGGCAGTGTAAGCGGCAACTTCTTCCAAAGTTTCTCCGCGAATCTCCGCCAATTTTTTTACGACTTCAACGACAAACGCCGGTTCATTTCTTTTGCCGCGAAAAGGTACGGGCGCAAGATAAGGCGCGTCGGTTTCGATTAAAATCATGTCACGCGGAGCCGCCTTGACGACTTCGGGCAACTTCGCCGAATTTTTAAACGTCAAAGGACCGTCAACGCCGATAAACCAACCGAGTTTCCAAATTTCTCGCGCAGTTTCCAAACTCCCCGAATAACAATGCAACACTCCGCGCAGATTTTTTCCTTCCGTCTGCAAAATTTTCAAAGTGTCGCCGTGCGCCTCGCGGTCGTGAATGCAAACAGGCAAATTCAACTGCCGCGCCAAATCCAACTGCTCAATAAAAATTTTTTGCTGAATCAATCGCCGCGCAGAATCTTTTTCCCAATGATAATCCAAGCCGATTTCTCCAATCGCAACAACTTTTTTATCGGCGGCAAGCTCGGCAAGTTTCGCGCCGGTTTTTTCGTCGAAGTCGTCAATTTCTTCGGGATGAATTCCGACGCCCGCATAAAGCTCCGAAAAATTTTTAGCCAAATCCGCAACCGCGATTGAACTTTCCAATGTGCTCCCGAAATTTATAATCGCCTCGACGCCCGCCGCTTTTGCCCGCGCCAAAACTTCCAAGCGGTCACTCGAAAAATTTTCGTCTTCCAAATGACAGTGCGTATCTATAAACATTAAATCAACTCCTTCAAAAAACTTTTACCGCGTGTTTCAAATTCGACGGAAAAAATTTCGGCAAGCGTCGCCGCAATGTCCGCAAAAGTTTTCAGCGTGCCGAGATTGACGCCTGCGCGGATTTTTTCTCCGTAAATTATCAGCGGAACATTTTCGCGAGTATGATCTGTTCCCTTCGCGGCGGGGTCGCAACCGTGATCCGCCGTTATCATCAGCAAATCATCGGCGCGCATTTTGTCTAAAAATTTTCCAAGCTCCGCATCAAAAACCGTCATCGCCTGTGCGTAGCCGTCAACGTCGCGCCTGTGCCCGAATTTCATATCAAAATCAACCAAATTCACGAAACACAGCCCGCGAAAATCTTCGTCCATCAGTTGAAAAGTTTTGTTCATGCCGTCCGAATTGCTCTCGTTAATGCCGAGCGAACGACTTATCCCGCGCTCCGCAAAAATATCTTGAATCTTGCCGACGCCGATTGTCGCAAGATTTTTTTTCTGCAAAGCATCCAAAATCGTTTCGGCGGGCGGCTCCAATGAAAAATCATGCCTGCGCGGAGTCCGTTCGTAATTCGGATATTCGCCGATAAAAGGTCGCGCAATTATCCTCCCCACGCCGTGAACTCCCCGCATAATTTTTCGCGCTTGCCGACAAAATTTGTAAAGCTCCTCGACGGGAACAATTTTTTCATGCGCCGCAATTTGCAAGACGCTGTCCGCCGAAGTGTAAACGATTAATGCGCCCGTCATTTCGTGCGCCTGCCCGTAATCGCGAATAACTTGCGTGCCCGAATAAGGCTTGTTGCATAAAATTTTCCTGCCGAAACTTTTTTCAAGCTCGCCGATAACTTCGGGCGGAAAACCTTCGGGATAAGTCGGGAGCGGACGCTCGGAAATTATCCCCGCAATTTCCCAATGCCCAATCGTCGTATCTTTTCCCGCCGAAGCCTCAACAACCCTCGCGAAAGAGCCGACAGGATTTTTTTCGCGTCCGTAAAAATTTATGCCTTCAATGTTGAATAAGCCGAGCCGTAAAAGATTCGGCGTATAAAAATTTTTCGACGCGGCGATTGTCTTTAAAGTGTTCGGATTGTCGTCGCCGAAATTTTTTGCGTCAGCCGCGCCTCCGATACCCGCGCTGTCCAATACGATTAAAAAAACGCGATTGATTTTCATGTTGTCACCTCAAAAAAATTTCCCGCAACCTGCGCGGGAATTAATTTTTTATAACTTTTCCAACTCGGCTTTGACGACTTCGAGCAAATTTCCGCCCGTGAAAAAAATTCCTGCCCGAAGTCGAGCCGCCGCCGCCGATTCAATGTCGCGGAGACTGTCGCCGAATAAAACGGAGTGCGCGGGAGAAATTTCATAATCCTTGCAAGCCGCCAAAATTAAACCGGGCTTGGGCTTGCGGCAGGAGCATTCGACATTCAAACCTTCGATAATTCCCTGCGGATGGTGCGGACAATAATAAAAAGCGTCAATGTGCGCGCCGAGCTCCGCCAAATCGTCTTGCATTTTTTGATGAAGTTTGTCGACATCAGACGCGGTGTAAAGCCCTTTGGCAATGCCGCCCTGATTTGTCACGACGATTGTTAAAAATCCCTGCTCGTTACAAAATTTTATCGCCTCGCGAGCCCCGTCAATCCATTTGAATTTTTCAATCTCCCAAAGATAACCGACTTCCTCATTTAAAACTCCGTCTCTGTCAAAGAAAATTGCCCTGTTCATTTTTTACTCCGTAAATTTTTTGAAGACTACGCAAGCATTATGTCCGCCGAAGCCGAATGAATTTGAAATCGCCGCGCAGACTTCATGTTCCTGCGCCTTATTCGGCACGTAATTTAAATCGAGTCCTTCGTCGGGAGTTTCGTAATTAATCGTCGGGTGAACAATATTATTTTCAATGGACAAAACTGTTGCGACAGCCTCGACGCCGCCCGCCGCGCCGAGCATGTGCCCCGTCATGGATTTTGTTGAAGAAACAGGAATTTTATAAGCGTGTTCGCCGAAAAGATTTTTAATCGCTTCGGTCTCGCCCTTGTCATTAAATTGCGTCGAAGTTCCGTGCGCGTTTATGTAATCAATTTCTTCCGGTTTCAATCCCGCGTCGTCAAGCGCGAGTTTCATACATTTTGCTTGCGAAATTCCGCCGGGCGCGGGCGTCGTTATGTGATAAGCATCGTCATTTCTGCCGTAGCCGACAATCTCCGCATAAATTTTCGCGCCGCGATTTTTGGCGTGCTCCAAATTTTCAAGCAAAATAATTCCCGCGCCTTCGCCCATGACAAAACCGCTGCGATTTTTATCAAAAGGACGCGAGGCATGAGAAGGATCGTCGTTGTGGTCGGAACAAAGAGCTTTCATCGCCGCAAAGCCCGCCACACCCGCAGGAGAAATTGCCGCCTCCGAGCCGCCCGCCAACATTATGTCAGCGTCGCCGCGCTGAATCAAATGAAAGGCATCGCCTATCGCATTTGTGCCCGACGCGCAAGCCGTCACGATACATTCACAAGGTCCGCGCAGTTTAAAATTTATCGCAACGTTGCCCGCCGCCATATTTGTAATTGCCATCGGGATAAAAAACGGGCTGATTCTTGACGCGCCCTTTGTAAAAACTTTTTCATATTGAGTGTGCAAAGTTTCCATGCCGCCGATACCCGAACCGATAAAAACGCCTGCGCGGTCGCCGTCAATTTTTTCAATGTCAAGCTTTGAATCTTCAATCGCGAGTTTCGCTGCCGCCAATGCAAATTGAGTATAACGATCCATGCGCTTAAGTTCTTTTTTGTCAATGAACTGCGCGGGCTCGAAGTCTTGAACTTCGCCAGCAATTTGAGCACTCAAATCCGACGCGTCAAAGCGAGTAATTTTTCCGATACCGTTTTTCCCGGCAAGAAGCGCGTTCCAAAAATTTTCTTTGCCTGTGCCAATCGGAGTAATTACTCCCAAACCCGTGACCGCTACTCTGTTTCTTTCAAACAAAATTTTCATCCCCCAATTTCAAATTTTATAAATCTCCTTGTACTTGTTACGCAAAGCCGTAGACAACGCAACAAATTCTTTCCGCAATTTTATCACGCGAGGATCTTTGAATTGCTTAATCGGAAAATCTGTCATGGATTCAAGGCGATTCATCAAAAAATTTTTTACAAAAAGGTTGTCCATTTGTTCAAAATGGATAAGGAATTTGCCCTGCAACCTTTCCGACAAATTTTCCAATTCTTTTAAAGTTTCCTGCGTGCTATTCAAAAGCATTTCAACGATAATCAAATCTTTAATCGCAGCCAATCTTTCTGACATTACTATTATACACAAAATATCCAAATGATTGATTGGTTCTTCAGAGTGCTCGTATACTTTCAGCATTTTTCCTAAACGAACATGAAGATTTTTTACGGCGTCAAGCCTTTCATTTTCGGTGTCGAGTTTCATTTTAAACCTCCTTAAACGTCGTAAAGTCCGTCATATTTTTTGAGTAAAGCGGCTAAATTTTTGCTTGCTTTTTCTTGAAATTCAATGCCGCGCTCCGTTCTGAATCCCCAGCCGTTCAAAGTCTTCAAAGCGTGTTTCAATCTCGGCAAAAGAACTTCTTGGTTGAAAACATTCAGCCCGTCCATGTAAAAAATTCCTATCATTTCTTCCTGCTCGTCGCGGTCGCGAGTCCGAACTTCGCCCATTTCGTCGCAGGCACTGAGAAAAATTTCTTCCGCGCAGATCATGTCCTCCAATGCCGCCAAATCATCCAAAAGAGTCATTGCGCCGCCCCAATCGTTATCGTCCTCAAGGTTGGCAACGCTCTCTTCAAACGCAAAAGCCTCATCAATCATTTCCTTGACGAGATCATATCTTTTATCGAGAGTATCCAAGCCCATTTCAATACTCCTTTCAAAGATCGTAAATGTCTTGATATTTTTTTCTCAGCGCGTCGAGTTTCTTGCAATAATTTTTCTTAAACTTCTTGCCGCCCTCCGATTTGAAATTCCAATCGTTCAAATGATCGAGAGCAAACTCAATTCTGCGCAAAAGAATTGTATCGATAAAATAAATCAGATTTTCATCAACGATTGTCAGATAAACATCTTTTTCGTCGCCGTTGCGAGTGCGAAAGCCTTCCATTTCGGCGAAAGCTCCGAGAAAAATTTCTTCCGTGCGAATCATTTCTTCAATCACGATTAAATTTTCAACGGTACTCATTGCGCCGCCCCAATCGTCGTCGTTTTCTTGGTCGTGAATCAAACCTTCTTCAAACTCAAAACCTTTTTCAATCATGTCGTCAATTAATTCGTGTCTTTGATCCAACGTGTCGAGTTTCATTTTTTCGCCTCCTTAAAGATCGGAGAGGTCTTGATATTTTTTCTGCAGGGCATTGAGTGTTCTTTGAGTGTCTTTGTAAAATTTTTTTCCGATCGGCGTTTTGAAATCCTTCCAGATGGTCATGTAATCCAAAGTGAATTCGATTGTGTGCAAAAGAATTTTGACGATAAAATCAAGGCGTTTTTCTTCAACGATACTCAGAAAAATTTTTTTGTTGTCGGTGTTGCGAACGGGCACTTCGTCCATTTCGGCGACGGCGTCGAGAAAAAGTCCTTCGGTACGAATCATTTCGCGAATCGTGATCAAATTGCCGTTGATTTGCGTAGCACCTGTCCAATCGTCGAGATTTTCTTTGTCGTGAAGATAAAGTTCGTCGATCTCAAAAGCTTTTTGAATCAGAGTTTCAACTGCTTTGTGGCGTTCCCAAATTTTGTCGAGTTTCATTTTAAAACCTCCTCCGAAAAAATTTTATCATGCGGAGCATTTCCCGACAAGAATAATAATTTTCTTGTAAAGGTTTGTCAAATTTTATATAATGCCCGAAAAAAAATCGCGGGGGATTTTGGTAATGCGACGATACACGGTTTTTATTTTAACGGCGTTGATGACGGTTTTGGCGGCGGTGGCGGGAATGAGTTTTCCGGTTGACGCGGACAAAAAAACTTTGGGCTTGCCGACTCACGAATTGACGGCTTACACGACTTTACCGATTGAAACGGCTTCGGTTTTGGCGGAGGTTTACGAGCGGGAAAATCATGTCCGAATTAATTTCGTGCCGATGAATTCTCAAGACATTTTGCAAGAAATCAGAAATGATGCGGTAAGTGATCCGACTGTCGTTCGAACTGTTGACATTGTCCTTGCCGACAGCAAAATTTTAAAGGAGGCGGCGGAGTTAAATTTGTTGACGCCTTACACGTCCGAAACCAATGACGCCGTCAAAGATATTTTCAAGGACGAGCAGGATCGTTGGATTGGTGTTTGGTATGACCCGATAGTCTTTTGTGCGAACAGGGATTATTTGCGTTCGACGGTTGATATTCCCGACACTTGGGAGAAACTTTCCGAAGCGAGAAATATGCGCGTTGGGATAACGGATTTTTTGGCGGCGGAAGCTTCGGCGAATCTTATGTTTCAACTCATCGGGAATTTTGGTGACGCGAAGACTTACGAAATTTTGACGGGCATTCATCCCAAAGTTGTTCAGTACGCAAAATTTTTATCGAATCCTGTTCGGCAGGCGGGCATGGGCGAAGTTGATATATCGGTTGCGGTTGAGAGTGAGACGCTCCGATATTTGCAGAACGGTTATCCGCTGAAAATAATTTATCCTGCCGACGGCACGAGTTATCTCCTTACGGGCTTTGCGATAACGACGACCGACGTTGCGAAGAATCAAGTTGCCGCGAAATTTGCCGATTGGCTGTTGGGCGACGAGGCACAGCTTTATCTGCAAACGAACGGCTTTTATTTTATCCCGACTAATCCGCAGACTTTGGCTTACAAATCTTTTGCGGGGAAAAATCTTTTGCTTTTCGACAATCAGCCGACTTTTTCCGAGAAGCAACGGCAAGAATTTTTATATCGCTGGATGAATGACGTCCGCCTAAAGTGAGCAGTTGCCCCCCTTTTTTCTAAAGTGGGTTCGCAAAACCATCTCGGCGCGTCGCTTCCATTGTGTTTAGATTTAAATTTATTTTTAGGATCAACTTTTTCTTTGCTTGCCCAAAGAAAAAGTTGCAAAAAGAAAGGGCA
>CALFJC010000012.1 GCA_937877655.1 uncultured Selenomonadales bacterium | reverse complement strand
GCGCTTAGACCGGCAAAGAAAACATCCTGTTTTCGTTGCCGGCGGGCGCACATCCATGTGCGCCCGTGTCTTCACCACCCGCTATTATTTTCTGCATTACGAATTCCCAATTAAAAAAATTTTCGCGGCAGGAACTTTTCAAAGCCAACAAGAATTAGCAAAAGAAAATTTTTTGGGAGGTTGAAATTTTGATTCATGTAGTGATTGATTTGGAAATGAATCCCGTCAGCAAAACTTTCAAGGACATTCGCCGACTCACAACCGACGAGATTATAGAAATCGGCGCAGTCAAGCTCGACGAAAATTATCAGCAGTTCGCCGAGTTTCAATGTTATGTTCGCCCGCAATTCGGCGAGATAACCAAGCACATAACCAAATTGACGGGCATTACAAATGAAACCGTCGCCGACAAGCCGCTTTTCCCCGAAGCGTTTAAAAATTTCATGAATTGGATCGGCACATGGGACATGACGCTTTATTCTTGGAGCAATTCGGATATAAATCAACTAAAGAACGAGTGCGCTTTGAAAATGCCCGAATATAAAATCGGCAGATTGGAGCGGCAGTGGCAGGATTTGCAAAAAGCTTTCGATGACAGAATCGGTTTGCATAATTCCCTTGCGCTTAAACATGCTATCGGCGCGATGAATCGGGATTTTGAAGGCACACAGCACACGGCACTTGCCGACGCCGCGAACACTGCGGCAATTCTTACGCTCCTTCAAGATGATAAAGAATTTTTCCGCGTAATGCAACCTGTTATCGACATTCTCAAGCCGAAAGAACTTTCGCAATCAATCGGCGATAAGTATCCCGAACTAATGAAATTGAAATTTGATTAGGTGATTGACATGAAAACATTGGGAGTACTGGGACCGAAGGGCACGCACTCGGAAGAAGCGGCTCTTTGGCTGAAAAAATTTTTGCACGAAGATTTTCGCTTGGAAATCTGCGCGGACATTTTCGACGTGTTGACGGCAGTCAAAGAAAAAAATTTGGACGCGGGACTTGTGCCCGTAGAAAATTCTTTGGAGGGCTCGATAAATATCACGCTCGACACATTGGCAAGGAGCGATACCTTAACCGTCTCTCGCGAATTGGTTTGGCAGGTAAAAAATTTTTTGATGACGAAACCGCTTGTCGAAGTCAAAGCGATTAAAAAAATTTTCTCGCACACTCAACCGCTGGCACAGTGCAGAAAATTTCTCAGAAAAAATTTCCCCGACATAGAAATTATCTCGACGACTTCAACCGCTCGCGCCGCAGAACTCGTTGCAGAATCCGATGAAAATTGCGCCGCCATTTGTACAGAACGTGCGGGAAAATTGAACGGCTTGACTGTCGCCGCGAAAAATATTCAAGACAATCCGAATAACTCAACTCGATTTTTTGAAATTCGTTACAAGCCTCGCGACGCCGCTCCGATTGAAAAATTTGACGGCGACAAAGTTTTGATTATCTGTCAGATTGACGGCTCCCGTGCAGGTTCTCTTTGCGAAGTCTTGGAAGAATTTTCAAAGCGCGGCGTGAATATGACTCGCATTGAATCACGTCCCGCCCGAACGATTTTGGGCGCGTACATTTTTTTCTTCGACCTTGAAACCGACGCCGGCGACGAGGCACTTCGCGAATCAATCAAAGCCGTTTATGATAAAAGTATTTGGCTGAAAAATCTGGGCGTTTTCCCCGTCATATATGCATAAAAAAATTTCCCCGCCAAAACGGCGGGGAATTTTTATTTTGTCAACTCCATGAATTTTTCTTCCAATGATTTTCCCGCGCAGAGATTTTTTATCGTGTCGAGCGCGACCAACTTTCCGCGATTTAAAATTGCCGCTCTGTCGCATAAAAATTCGGCTTCTTCAATGTAATGCGTCGTCAACACGATTGTAATTCCCTGCGCCTTCAAATTTTTTATCAGCTCCCAAATTTTGCGGCGGACTTGCGGATCAAGGGCAACCGTCGGTTCGTCCAGAAATAAAATTTTCGGTTGATGAATCAAGGCGCGAATTATCAGCAAGCGTCTTTTCATGCCGCCCGATAATTCTTTGACGAAAGATTTGCAAACTCTTTCAAGCTCCACAAATTTTAAAAGTTCATCGATTCTTTCTTGCCGTAAAATTTTTTTCATGTGATGAAGACGCGCATGGAGCTCCAAATTTTCTTCAACCGTCAAATCTTGATCAAAATTCAAATGTTGCGGCACCACTCCGAGCAAACTTTTTATAAAAATTTCGTTGCCCGAAATTGGTTTTCCTTCAAAAAAAATTTCGCCCGCCGTCGGCTTGAGTTGAAGAGTCAACATTTTTATTGTCGTGGTTTTACCCGCGCCGTTTTTGCCTAAAAGCCCGAAAACTTCTCCGTGATTAATTTTGAAACTCAACTTGTCGACAGCCCGCACTTCGCCAAAAAATTTTTCGACATTAAAGAGTTCAATCATAACTTATCCTCCAAAAAACTTTGAAACATTGCAGTTAGCGAAGACCCGACCGCCCAAGGATGGGCGGTCGCCGGCAACTGAAACAGGATGTTTCATTGCCGGTTAAAGCGCGTTTCTTTTGCTTCTTTTCTTTGGCGCAACAAAGAAAAGAAGATTTAAGTTGCAAGGTAAATCTTGACGTTGTAAAATATAAATTGCACTTATAGATAAAATTTTTTTGGCAAAGGAAGTGATAAAAATGGAGCTGAGACAACTGGAATACTTTCAGATGGCAAGCCGTCTGAAAAATATCACTCGCGCCGCACAGAAACTCCGAGTTTCGCAACCAAATATCACCGTCGCGATAAAAAAATTGGAGGCGGAATTGGGCGTGCAACTTTTCGATCGAAGTCAAAAACAACTGACTTTGACGCCCGAAGGAAAAGTTTTCTTGCGCCGAATCGAAATCGCATTGAGAAATATTGAAGACGCCGTCCTTGAAGTCAACGATTATAAGCAGTTGCAGAAGGGCACAATCAAAATCGGAATTCCGCCGATGATGGGCGCATATCTTTTCCCGAAAGTTTTTTCCGGCTTCAGACAAATTCATCCGCACCTTGACGTTTTACTTTACGAAGAAGGCTCGCTGTCAATCAGAGAAAAATTGGAGAGCGACGCACTCGATTTTGGAATTATAATCGTCCCCGAATCAACGCCCAATCTCAATTTCTTAAAAATGAGTCGCAATCAACTGATGGTTTGTGTTTCGCAGACGAGTCCGCTCGCCGAAAAATACGAAATTACGGCGGAAGACATTGCCGCTTCAGATTTAATCATGATGAAAGAAGGAGCATATCTGCGCGAAGTCGTTCAGAATAAATTGTCCGCGCTGAAAATTTCTCCGCGCACCGTCCTTGAATCAAGCCAGATTGTCACGATAAAAGGGCTCGTTGCGCACGAAGTCGGAATTGCTTTTCTGCTCGACTTCATATGCAAAAATTCTTCGGACATAAAGACAATTCCTTTTTGCGAACCGATTTTTGTTGACATCGGGCTTGCATGGAAAAAAGAACGTTACGTCTCGAAAGCCGCGCAGGCATTCATAGACTTTTGCAAAAATCCTCTGTAGAAAAATTTTTAATAAAAAATGCCCGGCTCAAAAAAGAGTCGGGCACTTTTTTTATCTCAAAAATTACCACAAGCCGATAACTTTCCACCAAGCACTTCCGATGCCGAACCAAATTACCAAGTTGACTGTGACCATTATGAATCCGAGTTGCCACCATTTGCCTTGCGTGACAAAGCCCGCGCCGTAAAAAATCGGAGCCGCGCCTCGAAAAATTTGCATTGAATAATTAAGTTTAAACGCGGTACAGGGTCTTCGCTGTCAATAACATTTTATCAACCCTGCCCGCAAGTGTCAATGAAAGGAGCAGGGTTATGGAAATTCATCCGAGTATACGAAATTTATCAATGGTGATTTACATCATCATTCACCGTCCGACTGATTTTTGTTATGTCGGTCAAACAATGCAAAAACTTTGCGCACGAATCACTCAACATCTGCACGCTAAAAGTCAGTTTGTCGACAAAATAATTCGTATTGAAGGCAAAGACAAATCTGTAATGTGTGTAAATACAGGCGAAACATTTAAATCCGTTACAGAGGCAACAAAAAAATTTGGTCTTGTTACATCAGGTGTCAGCTCGGTTTGTAATGGTCGGTTGAAAACCACAGGAGGACTGACATTTACATTTTCCGACAACCCCGTTAAGGATCAGAGTTTTTTAGTTCCGAAAAATATTAAACCGCGCCAAGTACTTTGTCTTAATACAGGTGAAAAATTTCCGTCTATTCATGCCGCATCAAGGAACTTGGGAATAGATCGAAACAGTATTAGCGATGTTTGTTCAGGTAAACGCAGAACAGCGGGGGATTAAAATTTGTTTTTGCAGATGTGCCACATGAGAAAAGAAAAATTTACGTTCCAAAAAAAGACTTCGTCGCAGTGTAATTTGTCTTGATACAAATGAAAAATTTGAATCTATTACCGTAGCCGTTAAAAAATTGAATATTAATCAATCGAGTATCAGTTACGTCTGTGCGGGTAAAAGAAAAACAGCCGGTGGTTTGAGATTTGCCTTTGCAGATGTAAAATCTTAGAACCGGTGTTCATAAACGCTTAAGTAAAGTGTGAATATGAGAAATCTTAAT
>CALFJC010000011.1 GCA_937877655.1 uncultured Selenomonadales bacterium | reverse complement strand
GCAATGAGATATTTGACGCAGGAAAGGGCTCCGATAATGGAAGCGTTGGAAAGAATGAAAAATAATCGGCTGGTACCTTTCGACGTGCCGGGTCATAAACGCGGGCGCGGCAATAAAGAATTGGTTGATTTTTTGGGCGAAAAATGTTTATCGGCGGACGTGAATTCAATGAAACCGCTGAATGATTTATATCATCTTTTTTGAGGAGGCAAGCAATGAGATATTTGACGCAGGAAAGGGCTCCGATAATGGAAGCGTTGGAAAGAATGAAAAATAATCGGCTGGTACCTTTCGACGTGCCGGGTCATAAACGCGGGCGCGGCAATAAAGAATTGGTTGATTTTTTAGGCGAGAAATGTTTATCGGCGGACGTGAATTCAATGAAGCCGCTGGACAATTTATGTCACCCCGTGAGCGTGATAAAAGATGCGGAAGAATTGGCGGCAGAAGCCTTCGGCGCGGCGGCAAGTTTTTTTATGGTCGGCGGAACAACTTCGGCGGTACAGGCGATGATTCTTTCGACGTGCAAACCGGGCGACAAAATAATTTTGCCGAGAAATGTTCACCGTTCGGCGATAAACGCGCTGATATTGAGCGGCGCGGAGCCCGTCTATGTAAATCCCGAAGTGGACGAACGGCTCGGAATATCGTTGGGAATGAAGGTCGAAGAAGTTCAGCGGGCGATAGAAGAAAATCCTGAAGCAAAAGCGGTTTTGGTAAATAACCCGACTTATTACGGAATATGCTCGGACATCGGAGCGATAGTAAAAGTTGCGCATGAACACGGCTTAAAAGTTTTGGCGGACGAAGCGCACGGAACACATTTTTATTTCAACAAAAAATTGCCGTGCGGCGCAATGAAACTCGGCGCGGACATGGCGGCAGTGAGTATGCATAAATCGGGCGGCTCGTTGACGCAAAGTTCCTTGCTTTTGCTCGGCGAAAAAATAAATGCGGGCTATGTGAATCAGATAATCAACTTAACGCAGACGACAAGCGGAAGTTATTTGTTGATGGCGAGCTTGGATATTTCGCGGAGAAATTTGGCACTGCGCGGCGAAGAAATTTTTGACAAAGTTATCGAACGCGTTGAATATGCTCGTGACGAAATAAATTTTCTCGGCGGCTGGTACGCTTACGGCAAGGAGCTTATCAACGGCGGCGCGATTTATGATTTCGACGTAACGAAATTATCTGTTTACACGCGGAGCGTCGGCTTGGCTGGCGTCGAAGTTTATGACATTTTGCGGGACGAATACGACATACAGCTGGAGTTTGGAGACATAGCAAACATTTTGGCTTATATTTCGGTCGGCGACAGAGTAAAAGACATTGAGCGATTGATAAGCGCGTTGGCTGACGTAAAAAGAATTTATCGGAAAGATGCAAGCCGCTTGATGAAAGTTGAATATATCGCGCCGATTGTGGAGGTTGCGCCGAAGGAAGCTTTTTATTCCGAAAAAAAATCTCTGCCGATAAATGAAACCGTCGGAGAAGTTGCGGCAGAATTTTTGATGTGTTATCCGCCCGGCATTCCGATATTGGCTCCCGGC
Source organism: uncultured Selenomonadales bacterium (assembly GCA_937877655.1). Taxonomy (GTDB): domain Bacteria; phylum Bacillota; class Negativicutes; order Selenomonadales; family Selenomonadaceae; genus Quinella. The sequence goes on along the minus strand of CALFJC010000011.1, from coordinate 2,821 downwards.
GAACGAATCACGCAAGAAATTTTGGATTATGTTCGCTACGCAAAAAGAAAAGGTTGCCAGATGACGGGCACTGAAGACATGAACATAAAAAAATTGCAAGTGATAGACAGGGTGGGGAAAAATGGAGTTATGGTTTAGCGAATCGCACACGGCGAATGTGAAATTGTCTTTGCGAGTGGACAAACAACTTTTCAGCGAAGTGAGCGAATATCAGCGCGTTGACGTGTATGAATCTGTCGAGTACGGACGACTGTTGGTTTTGGACGGACGGATAATGATAACGGAGCGGGACGAATTTATTTATCACGAAATGATAACGCATGTTCCGATGTGCGTTAATCCTTCGATAAAAAAAGTTTTATTGGTCGGCGGCGGCGACGGCGGCTCTGCGCGGGAACTTTTAAAATACGAATCGATAGAAAAAATCGAGTTGGTAGAAACGGACGAGGCGGTCGTTCGGGCGAGTCGAAAATATATTCCGCAGACGGCAAGTTGTTTGGACGACAGGCGGGTTGAAGTTCACATAGCAGACGGCTTGAAATATGTCCGCCGAAAATCGGACGAATACGATTTGATAATAATCGACTCGACAGACCCTTTCGGCGCGGGCGAAGGACTTTTCACAAAAGAATTTTACGGGAATTGTTTCAACGCTTTGAAGTCGGAAGGGATAATGATAAATCAACATGAAAATCCTTTTTACGTGGTTGACGCGCTGGGGATGGAGCGGGCGCACAAAAGATTGATAAGCACATTTCCGTTGGTGCGAGTGTATCAGATAAACATACCAAGCTATCCTGCGGGGCAATGGCTTTTCGGCTTTGCGTCGAAGAAATATCATCCGACGGCGGGTGCTGATTATGAACGTTGGGAAGGAATGAAGATAGCGACGCGCTATTACAACGTGAAAATCCATGCGGGAGCATTTGCCTTGCCGACATACGTTTTGAAAAAATTACAATCAGTGGAGTGAAAAGCAATGCGTAATTAAGATGGAAAGATGGAGAGATGGAAAGATTGAAAGTAAAGCAATTCGTAATTTGTAATGAAAAAATTTGTAGCGAGTGAGTGAAGACACGGGCGCACATGGACGTGCGCCCGCCGGCAACGAAAACAGGATGTTTTCTTTGCCGGTCTAAGCGCGTTTCTTTTTGCTACTTTTTCTTTGGCGCAACAAAGAAAAAGTAGTTTAAAAAATAAATTTCATGTTTGAATCAATCGAAGGATACGCCGAGATGGTTTTGCGAATCCACTTTAGAAAAAAGGGGATTTTTATTGCATAAAATTATCTGCGCGGTTATAATCAGCGAATTATGAAAGGAGAATTTGCATTGACAAATGATGTAGTAATAATCAACACGTTCGTGCTGTATATCGGCTTGATGATGGCGATAGGCGTTTACTATTACCGCCGAACAAAAAACATGAGCGATTATTTTTTGGGCAACCGCAAACTCGGCGCGTGGGTCACGTCGCTTAGTGCCGAAGCTTCCGACATGAGCGGCTGGATGCTTATGGGCGTTCCCGGCTTTGCATATCTGGCAGGCTTAAACGCGGGCTGGATTGCGATAGGAATTGCAATAGGCACTTGGGCAAATTGGCATTTCGTGGCGGCGCGCTTGAGACAATACACGGAGCTTGCGGGCAACGCCCTTACTCTGCCCGAATTTTTGCAAAACCGTTATCAAGACAGGAGCGGTTTGCTTAGAATCGTCCCCGCAATTTTTATTCTGATATTTTTTATCCTGTACACGTCTTCAGGCTTCGTGGCGGCAGGAAAATTATTTGAAACAGTTTTCGGCTTGCCGTTCCAATACGCGATATTTTTGGGCGCGGGCTCTGTTGTCTTTTACACGCTGATTGGAGGATTTTTGGCAGTCAGTCGAACAGATTTTATTCAAGGCGTCATGATGTTCTTTGCAATATTAATCGTCCCGACCTGCGCGGCAATGAGTTTGGGCGGCTTCGGCGACACGATAAGCGCAATTTCAGAATATAAATCAACGTTGTTTGAACCGTTCCTTAAACCCGACGGCTCGACTTTGGGCGCGATAGAATTAATTTCGCTGTTGGCATGGGGCATCGGCTACTTCGGACAGCCGCACATTTTGGTTAGATTCATGGCGATAAAATCAACGAAAGAAATTCCGCAAGCAACGCATATCGCAATGACTTGGGTAATTTTGAGTTTGGCAGCGGCGGTCGCAGTCGGAATGGTCGGCACGGTTTATCTGACGACTCCGCTTGAAGGCACGAACGCCGAGACAGTTTTTTTATTAATGACGAATCAACTTTTCCCGCCGATAATCGCGGGGCTCGTGTTGAGCGCGGTTTTGGCGGCGATAATGTCAACGGCTTCTTCCCAACTTTTGGTCGCGGCGTCCGCCTTCGCGCAAGATTTTTACAAAACATTAATCAGAAAAGATGCAAATCAAACGGAGCTCGTCTGGATTTCGCGGGCTTCGGTTTTAATCATTGCGTCGATAGCGGTTTTTCTCGGCTTCAATCCCGACAGCTTTATCCTCGACATGGTAGCGTATGCATGGGCGGGCTTCGGCGCGGCATTCGGTCCCGCATTATTGATGAGTTTGTTTTGGCGGCGCACGACGCGAGCAGGAATTATCGCAGGAATAATTGCGGGCGGCACGACGGTTTTGGTTTGGAAAAATTTTTCTCCCATTGAACTTTATGAAATTGTTCCCGGATTTATTTTCGCGCTGATAACAATTTATCTCGTGAGTAAATTTGATGAGGAGCCGTCGAAAGAAATTTTGAAGACATTCGACAAAGTCGGCGAAAGCAAAATCTGAATCGAAAATTT
>CALFJC010000010.1 GCA_937877655.1 uncultured Selenomonadales bacterium | reverse complement strand
CGTGTATTTGAAAGTGAGTTTAACCGTATTCGTAGCCATTATTCGGTTACCTCCTGTGTGATTGTGCGGGTCATGCCCGTTGTGCTTACGGTATCGCCGACCGTCGCCATGATTTTATCAATTTGCGCTTTGGCGATTTCGGGCGTTACGTTGTCCATTTTCGTCCCGTCGAAATAGACTTTGCCGGTCGAACCCGTTATCGGCGCCGTTATCTTCGCCGCGCTTTTGCTTGTGAATTGCATGTTTTCTCCTCCTTTTGGCAATGCGCTCTCTCTCATGCTAAAGGTTTAAAATTCATGCACTTTCCAAATGAAAAACTCGTCGCCGCAGGGAATTTTATACCAGCTTTCGTTGCCGTGAAAGGAGCCGCCCAAGTTAATGAAATGCCCCGTGACTTTCAGCGCGAATAATCCTCCGACGTGATTTTCAAAATCGTAAGGTACAGGATAATAGGATTCGTCATTATAGTAGCTTTTCCGCAAGTACTTGGTTTCTCCGTCTATCTCCAACGTAAAAATATCGTTGTAGCCCCGCCAGTCGCCCAGATATTCAAAAGTCGACCAATTCAAATTCCACATGTCTTCCATGCCCAATTCAATATCGGTTGAAAAATATTCTTCCTCTTCGTCCCAAGCGTCGCAATGAATGTTCCCAACGGCATTAGTGAAGGCGAAAGTGTCAAGAATCATGATGGGGACGAGTTGAACATAATAATTGGTTAAATCCAAATCGGGCGCGGCGTCCAGCGTGACTGTTGTATTGCTGTTTTCATCAGAACCTGTCGAAACGATTTGCCGCACTTCCCATTCGCCGTAATAATCGCTCCAGTCGTCGCCGCGCTGTTCGCAATGAATCAGCAAAACCTCACTGCCCGCGCCCGACGTTGAGATATCCGAACGATAATCGCTGTAATAAGTGTTGGCATCCATTCTGTAGCCGAGCGTCAAGGTTGCGCCGTTTTGCGCCTCAACCGCGTAATAATAATTGGCAAGCAACATATCATCCCAGTCGTGGTTGCTGAACCATTGATTTATGGCTGTTTTTTCAGTGCCGTAAACGGGATTGGCAAAACCGCTGCGCCCGTTCGCAGGCGCGAGATTATTATTGCCGACTTTAATTCTTAGGGGAAAAGAATCATTGGTCGGAGTGACGAGCGGCGAATAAAAATTTTTTCCGTCGGAGCGAAGAGCAAGATAAGGTTTGCTCGGCTCCACCTTACCCATTTTGCAACTGTAATTCTGCCCGTTCGCTCTGAGACAAAGGTTGCGCACTTCGCCCCCTATCCCGAACAATTCAAGGTCGCTTGTTTCCATTTCAAAACCTCCTTAAGTCGTGTACCAAATAACGCCTTCAAACGAGGAAGGGATAGTTGACAAGCGCAGATTGTTGGTGAAAAGGGGTGTGCCGCTGATGGATGCATTCCATAAATCAATCTCGGAAAATTGCCCGCTGATTGTGTCATGCTCCACGAAAAGTTTTGAATAATCGGTGTGAGATTCTATTGATTCTGCCCGCAGGGTGCCGCTCGTCAAAGTTATTTTGGAATTGCTTACGTCGATTGAAGCGGTGCTCAAAGTGACGTAAGAATTCGGGGCGTAGACAGTCGCGCCCTGCAACGAGTTT
>CALFJC010000009.1 GCA_937877655.1 uncultured Selenomonadales bacterium | reverse complement strand
ATGTCAAGTTCAAATTCACCTCGAAGAATGTTTTGACGGTCAAAGGCGAAGTCGACACACTGAATATCGGCGGTGAAGAATATCGCTTCGGCAAGAACGCAATGATTCAAGGCAACACGGCGAGCTTGACGAGCGGCGCGAGCGGCACTTTCAAGACGGCGAAACTCGGAGTCACTGAAATTGACGCGAGCAAAGTTGAGAAGAAAAATCTGACGTTGATAGGCACGACGGCGGCGGAGAGTTTGACAGGCGGCGGAGCCAAAACGACGATTAAAGGCGGCGGCGGCGCAGACAGTTTGGTCGGCGGCACGGGCGCAGATACTTTCTTCTACGCGAAGAACACGACGGGCGAAGCGACCGTTGCGAACTTCGACTTTGCCAAAGACAGATTCAAGATCGCGAACGGCACAATCACGAAGATTGAGAGTTTGTCGAGCGGCGTCAATTTCCACATGAACAACGGCAAGAAGGACAATCCCGAAATCGGCTGGATGAAACTTGCGAGTTCAACCGAAGGAACTTTCGACGCCGGCAGCGTTCTCATCAAGGCGAACAACACCTATTACTGGTTTGCACAAGAAGATTACACGGACGACGAAGGGACAGAGCTTGCAAAAGTTGGCGACTTGGTGACGTCGGCAGACAGAATTTCAGCGACGACAGCCAAGAACAGCGGCTATTCGATAATCGATTTGAATTACTCGACCAATTTGGTTAGGTCGGATGTGGCAATAAAACTTTCCGATTACACATTCACCAACGGCGGTCCCACTAAAAAGTAAAAATTAATCCTCTACTCGATTGAATAAAAATTTTGGGCGACAGAAAAAATCTGTCGTCCATTTTTTTGGAGCCTGCGCGGATTCTTTTTATCATAAAAATTTCCTTTTCTAAAAGGGAAAATGCTTATTACGTCGAAGTTTGTAAACATGAGACAGGTACTTGGCATTTTAGCCCAAAATTGGAAAATTTTTTCGGCAGTCGCGGCAGTTTTATCGTTGCAATTAATTTCGGCAGGACAGCTTCCTTTATGCGGAGCGGTTTTGGTTGGTGCGCTGTTAAATTTTTTTTATTTCCTGTCGACAGCTGCCCGACTCGAAGCCGCAATGAATTCTCCCGCCGCGCAAGCAAAAAAAATTATGTTAATCGGACTGCTCCTGCGGCTCGGAATGATTTTCGCGGTTTTGGCGGTTGCCATCCACATTTCTACCGAACTTTTCTTGGCGACGGCAGTTTGTTTCGGCGTGTTTTATTTCGCCACGCTTTTTGTCCTGGCTCGCTCCGAACTCAAACGAAAATTTTGAAGAGGAGATTTTTGTCACAGCAAAAAAAATCTGCGCATGATATTTTTTGCGCATGAGATAAAGGAGGGAAGAATAATTAGGAATTATGAATTAGGAATTATGAATTAGGAATTATGAATTAGGAATTAGGAATTAGGAATTAGGAATGAAAAGCTTTTTAATTATTAATTCCTCATTCCTCATTCCTAATTAAAAGAAGGGAGGTGAATTTATGCATGAAATTGGTGTCCGCGAGACGGTAAATTTTCTCGGCTTGACGTTCAACATCGAGACTTTGAAAATGACTTGGCTGGCAATGGGCATTGTGATTTTGGTCGCTTGCCTCGCCACAAGAAATTTAAAAGTCGTTCCGCAGGGCTGGCAAAATTTCGTTGAGATGATAATTCTGTGGCTCCACGACCAAATTGATGCAATGATGGGCAGACGCGGCAGAATGCTCGCGCCGCTTATCGTCGGGCTGTTCATGTTTTTGCTGGCGAGTAATTTAATCGGACTCGTACCTTTAATGGCGTCGCCGACCAACGATTTGAATACGACGCTCGGACTTGCGCTGTTGGTTGTGGTAATTGTCCACTGTCTCGGCTTGTATTTCAAAGGCGGTCATTATATCGCGCACTTTTTCCAACCCACGCCGGTTTTCGTCATCATCAACATGATTGAAGAAATTGCAAAGCCGATAACGCTTGCCTTCCGTCTTTTCGGAAATATTCTCGCGGGCGAAATTCTAATTATCGTTCTGCTGAAGCTGATGCCGATTTGGATGCCGATACCGTCGGTTTGTTGGCTGGCGTTCAGTATTTTTATCAGCTGTGTGCAGGCGGTCATCTTTACAATGCTCAGCATGGCTTATCTTGCCAACGCGGTTAGGGAAGACCACGCGGAGTAATTACAAAATTTTTTTTTAACATTAAGGAGGATTTTTTAAAATGGAACATGCGATTATGGTAGCAGCGGCACTTTTGGGCGCAGGAATTACAATGGGATTGGCGGCAATCGGCGCGGGCGTCGGTGACGGTCTTGTAACGAGCAAATTCATTGACGGCATTACTCGCCAACCCGAAGCGAAGAATACGCTTTTCACCAACACCCTTATTTCCGTCGGCTTGATCGAGGCTATGGCGATTATCGCAACGGTCGTCGCGCTCATCATGCTTTACGCCAATCCGCTCCTTGGATAATTAGTAATGAGTAATGAGTAATGAGCAATGAAAAATGCATTACTAATTACTAATTGCTAATTACTCATTAACCAAAGGGGTGATTTGTTTTGATTGAAATTAACGCAACGATTATCGCGCAGATACTCAACTTTTTAATCTTGGTCGTTCTGTTGCGTGCGGTTGCCTATAAACCCGTCGCCAGACTTTTGCAACAGCGTTCGGACAAAATCAGAGATACTCTCGAAAAAGCAGAGGCAGATCGTAAAGCCGCCGAACAAACTTTGGCGCAATACAAAACCCAACTTGCCGACGCGCACAAAAAAGCGCAAGACATTATCGAGAAGGCAAATCTCACTGCCCGTCAAGAACATGACGCCGCAGTTGCCGAGACGCGCAAAGAAATCGAACGTATGAAACTCACTGCACAAGCCGAGATTGAAAATGAACGCAATCGCGCTTTTGCCGAAATGAAATCGCAGATTGTCACGTTGAGTTTGGCGGCGGCGGGCAAAGTCGTTTCCAAAAATCTTGACACAAAAGAAAATGACAAGCTCGTCAACGAATTCATTTCCGGGCTCAACAAAGACATGTTCGCGGACCACTTTTGAAAAGTGGACAAACAGCAGTCGCGCTTCAGCATTGCGATAATTCGGAGTAACAACCGCGGTTGTACGCAACGCTGCGCATTGCTACAACTTTTGAAAAGTTGACAAACAGCGGTCGCGCTCCACTGAAAAAATTTTTTGGAGTAATTCGCCGCGATTGTACGCAACGCTGGCGCATTGCTAGTTTCGTAAATTAAATTTGATTAAAAAGGTGGTGGTTCGGTGCTTAATATCCAGCTTGCCTCCAAATACGCGACGGCTATTTTTGAGATCGCCAAAGAAGAAAAAAATCTTGACGGCTACGACAAAGATTTAGCCAGAGTCCGCGCAGATGTTTTCTCCATTCCCGAAGCGGTTAAATTTTTCCAAAATCCGCTCGTTCCGCAACAGGCGAAAAAAGATTTGCTCAATCGCGCCTTCGACAAAGAAATTTCTTCAACCGTCATGAATTTTTTGATGCTCCTTGTCGACAAAAAAAGAATCGGCGTCTTCAGTGAAATTTACGATATTTTTACTTCGCTGAAGAATAAGGAGCAGGGAATTTTAATCGCAGACGTGACAAGCGCATTTCCTCTCACCAAAAAACAACAAGACGCCCTTACAAGGAAACTCAGCAATTTGACGGGGCGCAAAATTAAAGTTCGTACTCACAAAGATACTTCGATTTTGGGCGGACTCATTGTAAAAATCGGCGACAAGTTAATTGACGGCTCGGCGGCGGGAAGACTTCGCGCTTTGCAAGCGTCAATGCGCAATTAAAGAGGTGAAGTATCAAATATGAAAATAAATCCTGATGAAATCACTGCGATAATCAAGGATCAGATTAAAAATTACAACGTTGATTTGAATGTTGACGAAGTCGGCACGGTCATTGAGATCGGTGACGGCATTGCGCACATTCACGGGCTCGACAAGGCAATGTCGGGCGAGTTGCTTGACTTCGGCGACGATATTTTTGGTCTCGTCCTTAACCTTGAGCAGGATAACGTCGGCGCGGTTATTCTCGGTCGCGACAACGAAATTAAAGAAGGCGCGACAGTCAAACGTACCGGCAGAATTATGCAGGTTCCCGTCGGGGAAAATATGATCGGGCGTGTTGTTGATGCTCTCGGACGTCCGATTGACGGCAAGGGACCGATTCAAACGACAAAGGCGCGTCCCGTCGAGTTCAAAGCTCCGGGCATTGCGGACAGAAAATCTGTTCATGAGCCGTTGCAGACGGGCTTGAAAGCTATCGACGCATTGGTTCCGATTGGACGCGGACAGCGCGAATTGATAATCGGCGACCGCGGCATAGGAAAATCTGCGATAGCGATTGATACGATTATCAATCAGAAAGGGCAGAATTGTATTTGCGTTTATGTGGCTATCGGACAAAAGGCATCGACGGTTGCCCGCGTCGTGAAAACTTTGGAAGATCACGGCGCAATGGAATATTCAATCGTCGTTGCGGCTACGGCGGCTGATTCTGCTCCGCTCCAATATCTCGCGCCTTATTCGGGCGTCACGATGGCGGAATATTTTATGTATGAAAAGCACGGGCATTGCCTTTGCATTTACGACGATTTGACGAAACACGCGGCGGCTTATCGTGCAATGTCACTTTTGCTCAGAAGACCGCCCGGGCGTGAGGCTTATCCCGGCGACGTTTTTTATTTGCACTCAAGACTTTTGGAACGCGCCGCAAAACTCAGCGACAGACTCGGCGCGGGCTCGATAACTGCCTTGCCGATCATCGAAACTCAGGCGGGCGACGTTTCGGCTTACATTCCTACGAACGTCATTTCAATCACGGACGGGCAGATAATGCTTGAAACGGATTCATTCTATTCCGGCATTCGTCCCGCAATCAGCGTCGGCTTAAGCGTCTCTCGCGTCGGCGGTTCCGCGCAGATTAAGGCAATGAAGCAAGTTGCGGGCACAATGCGTTTGGATTTGGCGCAGTACCGTGAACTTGCGGCTTTTGCACAATTCGGCTCCGACCTTGACAAGGCAACGAAGGCGCAACTTGATCGCGGCGCACGCATGGTTGAAACTCTTAAGCAATCGCAATATTCGCCTTTGCCCGTCGAAGATCAGGTTTTAACGATTTACACGGCGGTTAAAGGATTTTTGACGGACATTCCCGTTGACAAAGTTGTTACTTTCCACAACGATTTTATTAAGTTCATGCACGCAAGCCACGCCGACATAGGCAGAAAAATTATCGAGAAGAAAAAACTCGACGACGCCCTTGAAGCCGAGATTAAGGCGGCAATCGCGGAGTTTAAAGAGACCGTCACTTACAAGATGGAAAGTTAGGCGGTGGCGTAAATGGCAAATTTACAACACATTCGCCGTCGAATTAAGAGCGTTAAAAATATCCAGAAAATCACAAACGCAATGGACATGATCGCCCGCTCCAGATTCAACGCGGCTCGCGAAGCTCTTCTTTCCAATCTTCCTTACGTTGCCAAGACAAAAGAAATTATGCGGCGCGTAATGGGGCAAATGCGCGGACAGGAATACGAACATCCTTTTGTAATGACTCGTGACGAATTGCGCGAAAATGTCGAGCAAGGCGAAGGAAAATTTTTATTCGTAATCATTGCGTCCGATAAAGGGCTTGCGGGTTCGTTTTCAAGCAACGTTTTAAAAGAGGCGCATGATACCATTGAATACGACGGCACGGGCGACAGTACTTCGCTTGACGACGACGGCGACGATGAAAATTTCCACAAGAAAAATTTCGACGCGATTAAGGGCATTAAGCCTGCGCCTTCGCGAACTCAAAGGCAACAGCGACAAATGAGCGCGACGGGCAGTATTGCCAAAACCGCGACTCGCGGCGGAGGCGGCGCGGCAGGCGGCGGAGTTTCTCGCGAATATCACGACGCAAATTATATTGAAGGCATTGAGTTAATCACTGTCGGCAGGAAGGCAACAACTCATTTCAAACAGCGCGGCTACAACATCATAAAAAGTTATCACGGCATAAGCGAGCGACCGCAATACAAATACGCGAAAGAAATTGCCGATTTGATTATCGAACGATTTGAGAGCGGCGAGATTATCGACGTGACTTTGATTTATACGCAATTTAAATCGGCAATAAGTTGCACGCCGGACGACGTGACACTTTTGCCGATTGTCACGGACGATTATGCAAAGACAAGCGCGAATCTCAAGGAAGAATACATTTACGAGCCCGACGTTGTTAAGATTTTAAATGATTTTCTTCCGCGCAGAATTGCAACCAGAATTTACGGCGCGATGTTGCACAGTGCGGCTGCGGAACTTTCTTCGCGCATGAACGCAATGAGTAATGCAACCGATAATGCCCAAGAGCTCGTCGGCAAATTGAATCTCTTCTACAACAAAGTTCGTCAAGCGGGCATTACCAACGAAATTAATGAAATTGTCGGCGGCGCGAATGCTTTGGAGTAGGAACTAGGAACTAGGAACTAGGAACTAGGAGGAATGAGTTTTGCATTATAAGGATTTAATTGTTTGGCAAAGAGCAATGGACTTGACAACCGAAATTTATCGCTTGACTAAAAAAATGCCAAAAGATGAACTCTATGGTTTAACAAATCAACTGAGAAGAGCAACTGTTTCCATTCCTTCAAATATTGCAGAAGGTAACGGACGAGCTTCAACGGGTGATTACGTAAGATTTCTGGTTATTGCACGCGGCTCTGTTTCTGAAGTCGAAACTCAACTCTTGATCTGCGTTCGTATAGGTTATTTATTGGAAGAAGACATAAAGACATCACTCGGACTTTGTGAGGAAATCGGGCGATTATTAACCTCGATTATAAAAAAGCTTAGGAACTGACAAATAAGAACAGGGAACAGAAACTAGTTCCTAGTTCCTTGTTCCTTGTTCCTAAGGAGGAATAACATTTGGCGAAAGGAAAAGTTGTTCAGGTTATCGGCGCGGTTGTCGACATTGAATTTCCCGTCGGCGAATTGCCCGAAATTTTGAACGCAGTAAACATAAAAGGTAAGTCGGGCAACGTCGAAATTGACTTGGTTGCGGAAGTCATGCAACATTTGGGCGACGGCGTCACCCGTTGCATTGCAATGAGTTCGACGGACGGACTTGTTCGCGGCATGGAGGCGGAAGATACCGGCGCGCCTATAACAATCCCTGTCGGCGAAGAGTGCTTGGGGCGCGTCTTCAACGTCTTGGGACAAACCGTCGATAACAATCCAAAACCTGTCGGAAATAAACATTGGAGCCCGATTCATCGCAAAGCTCCGACTTTTGAGGAACAAGAAACTTCGACACAAATTCTTGAGACGGGAATTAAAGTCGTTGACTTAATCGCGCCTTATTCTCGCGGCGGCAAAACGGGACTTTTCGGCGGCGCGGGCGTCGGCAAAACCGTTATTATCATGGAACTTATCCATAACATTGCGACGGAACACGGCGGCTATTCGGTATTTTCGGGCGTCGGCGAAAGAACTCGTGAAGGTAACGATCTCTGGTCTGAAATGACGGAGTCAGGCGTTATCGACAAAACCGCGCTTGTTTACGGGCAAATGAACGAACCGCCCGGAGCTCGTATGCGCGTCGGCTTGACGG
>CALFJC010000008.1 GCA_937877655.1 uncultured Selenomonadales bacterium | reverse complement strand
CGTTTTTCGACTGCCTCGCGATAAGCCCGCAAAATAAATTCTCGTCCCGCAAATGCACTTACCGACATTATCAGTGCGTCGAAAATTTAAATCTTGTTTGTTATGAACATTGCGTCGCCAAAAGAAAAAAATCTGTAGCGTTTTTCGACTGCCTCGCGATAAGCCCGCAAAATAAATTCTCGTCCCGCAAACGCGCTTACCAACATTATCAGCGTCGACTTAGGCAAATGAAAATTTGTTATCAGCGCGTCGACAATTTTAAATTCGTAGCCGGGATAAATAAAAATTTTCGTCGAGCCGCTCCCGACGGTCACGGAATTTTTATCAATCGCCGCCGCCTCCAACGTTCGGATTGAAGTTGTGCCAACCGCGATAACTTTTCCGCCGCGACTTTTTGTTTCGCGAATCAAATCCGCCGTCTCCTGCGGTATCGAAAAAAATTCTTCGTGCATTTCGTGCGCTTCGATATTTTCAACTTGCACGGGACGAAATGTTCCCAGTCCGACATGCAAAGTCACAAAGCCGAGATTCACGCCGAAATTTTTAAGCTCCAGCATTTGCTCCTTTGTGAAATGAAGTCCCGCCGTCGGCGCGGCTGCCGAGCCTCTTTCGCGATTGTAAACCGTTTGATAACGTTCGCTGTCGTCAAGTTTTTCGTGAATGTACGGCGGCAACGGAGTTTCTCCGAGCCTGTCCAAAATTTCTTCAAAGATCCCATTGAATTTGAATTGCACAATGCGCCCGCCAAAATTCGTGCGCCCGATGATTTTGCAACTCAATTCATTGCCAAAGGAAATTTCTGCGCCCTCTGTTATTTTCCTGCCCGGCTTGGCTAAAGTTTCCCAAGTCGTCGCGTCCAACCTTCGCAATAAAAAAATTTCAACGCGAGCTCCCGTCGACTTGTATCCAATCAGCCGCGCCGGAATTACTCGCGTATCATTGAAAATCAGCGTGTCGCCTGCCGTCAAAAATTTCTGCAGGTCAAAAAATTTTTCGTGTTCGATTGTCTGTCGCAAAGGATCGAGCACCATTAACCGTGAAAAATTTCGCGGCTCAATCGGCTTCTGCGCAATTAATTCTTCGGGCAATTCGTAATCAAATTCGCCTAAGAGCATTACTTACTTACTTTCCTCCCCAAATATTTTACCTCCAAATTTTGAAGTCTGCCGTCCATGCGAAGTTCAGCCAAAACAAAATTTATGTAGTTCAAAAATTCTTGGTCGCCCTTCTGCATTAAAATTCCGCAAGAATGAATCGTGCCCGCAAAAGGTTTGTCAATCAGCGGCGCGGCAAGTCTCGGCTCGCGCTTAATCCAACTGACCGCCTCGACCGTCTCGGTTATCATGATGTCCGCGTTGCCGTCGGCAATTTGAATCGGAATATCGGCATTTTCTTCGTGAACGATAAGCGTTGCCTTCTTAAGATTTGCGCGGGCAAATTTTTCGTTCGTGCCGCCGGGATTTATCATGATGCGAACTTCGGGGCGATTGAGATCTGCGACGCTTTTAAATTTTTTCGCGTCGGATTTTCTGCAGAGAATTGTTTTGCCGAAGAGTCCTTCGCCGTAAGCATCACTCATCGCCATAGCTTTTGCCCGCGCAAAATTCCGCGAAATGCCGCACAAAGCAATATCAAATTTTCCCGCCATCATGTCGGCAGAAAGTGTCGGCCAAGTCGTAGGAACATATTCAATCTGCACGCCGAGCGACTCCGCAATAATTTTTGAAAGTTCGGCGTCAATGCCTTCGTATTCGCCCGTTTCGGGATTCAGATACGACATCGGAATATAATCGCCCGTCGTTCCGATTCGGATTGTGTTCCGCGCCGCAATGTCCTCCAAATGTCCCGCCTCGATTTTTCCAAGCGGCAAAATCAGAAACAAAGCAATTACCGCCAACAAAAATTTTTTCATGTCAAAGCCTCCTAATAAAGTTTCTTCAGCTTGGTTCCTTTGTAGTAATGCGTCAAAATTTTTTCGTAAGCCCAACCGTCAGCCGCGTAAAACTTCGCGCCCTTTTGACTCATGCCGACGCCGTGCCCGCTGCCAAAGCCCGTGAAAATTATTTCGTTCTTGTCAAGTTTCATGTCGAAAAGAGTACTCGGCAACGAAAAATTTTTTTAAGCAAAGTCTCTTAATAAAGTTTCTTTAGCTTGGTTCCTTTGTAGTAATGCGTCAAAATTTTTTCGTAAGCCCAACCGTCAG
>CALFJC010000007.1 GCA_937877655.1 uncultured Selenomonadales bacterium | reverse complement strand
AAAAACGAATCCATAGACAGTGCTCTCCGCCGCTTTAAGCGTACCTGTCAAAAGGCAGGCACACTCGCCGAAGTTCGCAAGCGTGAACATTACGAAAAGCCCAGCGTTCGCCGCAAGAAGAAATCGGAGGCGGCTCGCAAACGGAAGTATCGTTAATCCTTATCGACAAATAAAAAAGGCCGCTGTCTTCCTTGCGGGTTGACGGCGGCTTTTTTCGTGACAAGAAAAAAATTTTTTTAATCATGGTTTAACAATCCTAACTGATAATGCAATTTGATTAACAAAAAGAAAAGGAGACTTGCATTTAATATGCCTGAAAATAAATCTGTTCCGCCTCCGGACAGGACAGGGATAATTTCGCTGATAAAAGTTCTGCAACATTTCGGAGTAAAAGAGTTGCAGGCGATCTACGAAAAAAATCCCGAAACCGACAGTCAGCTGAACTGGGAGAAACTTCAGAAACTGGCGAAAAAATATAATATCAACAGTCAAGTAATTCATCCGACTGTTGACGAGATGCGCGAGATAGAATATCCCGCCATAGCCAGAATGACTGACGGCGGCTATATCGCTGTCGGCAGTATGAATGAAGAAGTTATCTTGGCGATTGATCCGCGAGAAAATAAACCGAAGGCAATTCCCATCAAAGAATTTCTGGAAAGCTGGGCGAATGACCTTTTAATTTTTTCGGCGGCATTCAGCTGGACTTACATTAAAAAGCAATACAATCTGGATTGGTTTTTAAAAGTCATCAAGCGTTACAAAAAACCTCTCGGCGAAGTTTTGATAGCGTCGTTTTTCATTCAGCTTATGGGAATTGTTTTCCCGCTCATAACGCAGGTTATTATCGATAAAGTTATCGGCAATAACGGAATGTCGACGCTCACGGTTATCGGTTGCAGTATGGTCGTGTTTTTTGCCATGCAATCGCTTTTAACCGGTTTGAAAACTTATATCCTCAACCACACGACAAACAAACTTGATGCAATTTTGGGCACGAGATTATTTCGACATTTAATTTCTCTGCCGTTGCCTTACTACGAACGGCGGCGCGTCGGCGAATTGTTGATGCGTATTGATGCGCTTGAACGCGTTCGCAGTTTCTTCACCGGTAACGGTTTGATGTCGGTTTTGGATGCCTTATTCTCGGTAGTTTTTGTCGCGTTCATGTTCTGGTATTCGGTGCCGCTGACTTTAATCGCGCTGATTACAATTCCGCTCTACATGGTTCAACTTTGGGCTTTGCCGATATTGAGAGGCAAGTTGGGAAATATTTGGCGAACGAAAGTAGCGAGCGAATCTTTTTTGGTTGAATCAATTTCAAATATCGAAACGGTTAAAGCGTTGGCAGTCGAGCCGCAATTCGTCAACAAATGGGAGCATCTTGTATCGCGCTATATCCGCACAATGTTTGAAATGTCGAAGTTCAGATTGTTTCTGGATACGTTCAGAACAATGGTCGAAGCGACAATAACAATGGGAATTCTCTGGTACGGCGGTCACATGGTTATGAGAGGCGAATTGACACTCGGACAATTAATCGCATTTCAAATGATCTCGCGGCAGGCACTCGGTCCTTTGGCAAACCTTTTAATGATGTGGTGGCATATTTTCATGCTCCGATTTGCTTTGGGACTTATCGGCGACATTTTGAATACGCCGATGGAACCGGTTGTTCAGGAAATGGGCAAGCGCGGCGATAACAGAGTTGACGGCGCAATTCAGATGAGCGGAGTTTCTTTCCGATACCGCGTTGACTTGCCGCTTGTCTTGAAAAATATAAATTTGACTGTCGAGCCCGGACAAAAAATCGGTATCGTCGGACGGTCGGGGTCGGG
This sequence comes from uncultured Selenomonadales bacterium, assembly GCA_937877655.1. Classification (GTDB taxonomy): domain Bacteria; phylum Bacillota; class Negativicutes; order Selenomonadales; family Selenomonadaceae; genus Quinella. The sequence goes on along the minus strand of CALFJC010000007.1, from coordinate 10,513 downwards.
AAAATCGACTTTGACAAACCTTGTTCAAAATCTTTACATTCCCGAAGAAGGACATATCGTTATCGGCGGCATTGATACCCGCGAAGCAAATCTTTCTTGGTTGCGCGAACAAATCGGCGTCGTCATGCAGGAAAATTATCTTTTCAACTCCAGCGTCCGCGATAACATTGCGATAAGCCGCCCGACTGCAACTATGGATGAAATTATTCGTGCGGCACGGCTTGCGGGAGCACACGATTTCATTTTGGAACTTAAAGAAGGTTATGATACCAAAGTCGGCGAGCGCGGCGATTCACTTTCGGGCGGACAACGTCAACGCGTCGCCATTGCAAGAGCACTTTTGGCTAACCCGCCGATTTTGATTTTCGACGAGGCGACTTCTGCGCTTGACTATGAATCCGAAAGAATTATTTTGAATAACATGGGAGCCATCGGCGCGCAGAGGACAATGCTTATCATTGCACACAGATTAAGTGCGGTGCGCCGTTGCGATAAAATTATCGTCGTTGACAGGGGCGAAATCGTCGAGACTGGTACTCATGAACAGCTGATGAAACTCGGCGGGCTCTATCGTTATCTTTACGACCAGCAAGAATCTAGGGGTTAGGTTATAGGTTATAGGTTTTAGGTTATAGAAAAAAACTATCAGCTATGAGCTATAACCTGACAGGAGGTTAAGAGCAATGAAGAAATTTTGGAAGTGGCTTGTTCACGGCGAGGATGTCGAAAAAGAAACGGAATTCTTGCCGGCGATACTCGAAGTGACGGAAACGCCGCCGTCGCCTACGGGCAGACTTGTCATGTGGACGATTTTGTTGCTGGCAGTCGTTGCCTTAGCTTGGTCATATCTCGGACACATTAACGAAGTTGCGGTTGCGGCGGGCAAAGTCATTCCTTCGGGACAAATTAAAACCGTTCAAGTTAAAAACAAAGGCATTGTCAAAGAAATTAATGTTGAGGAAGGACAAATTGTTCAGGAAGGCGATGTGCTTGTTGTCTTAGATCCGACGACGACTTCAGCCGATTATGACAGCTTGAGAAAACGCGCCGCCTATTACAAACTCGACATTCAGCGTTTGACTGCCGAGCTTACTCAACAACCTTTCGCGCCCGAAGAAGATCCCGATCTTGATGCGCATGACTTGGCGGCGGAAATGGCTCTTTATCAGAGCAGAACTTCCGATTACAGAACGCAACGTCAAAGCCGCGAAGACGTAATTGCCCAGCGTGTTGCGCGTCTCCAAGCAACGCAGGCATCTTATGAAAAATATGCTGAAGTTTTGGCTATCGCGCAGGAAAAAGAAGCGCGGCTTGAGGAATTGAGCGAACAAAATGCAATTTCTCAATTTCAACTCCTTGAACAGCAACGCGAGACGATTGAATACGCCAAAAACGCGCAGGCGGAACTTGATTCCATTAACAGTATCCGCGCAGAAATTGCCGAAGCGCAACAAAATCTTGCGAATGTCGACGCATCTTATCACAAAGACATTATGACTGCGCTTGTCGAGGCGAAGAAAGAATATTACTCTGTCACTGAAGCGATTAAAAAGGCGGAAGAAGATTCGCGCATGGCGATTATTTATTCGCCGATTTCGGGGCGCGTTTACAATTTGAGTATCCACACTCTCGGCGGTATCGTAACCGATGCCCAGCCGCTTATGCAGATTGTCCCCGAAGATGCCAAACTGGAATTTGAAGTTTACGCCGACAACAAGGACATTGGTTTTATAAAAGTCGGGCAGGAAGCAGAAGTCAAGGTTGAGACTTTTAACTTTCAAAAATTCGGCATGTACAAAGCGGAAGTTTTGGAGATCAGCGCGGACGCCGTCAACGAGCCGAGCGACCAACAAAGATATATGAAATACAAACTCCTCCTTGACCCGACCAGCAACGATATTAATGTTTACGGACAGCCGGCAAAGCTTGAAGTCGGTATGAACGTCAGCGCGGAAATTAAAATCAAGGAAAAACGAATCATTGACTTCTTCCTTGATCCTTTCCGCCGCTATACGTCCGAAGCTTTAAGGGAGCGTTGATTTATGGCTGAAAATAAAAATCCGACTCCCGACGATAAAAAATTGGTTTTGTCCAAAGGGCAGACGCCGCAAAAATCGGGCAAGCAAGCTCTGGGGAAAATCACGCCCAAAAAAGTTCCCCAACAAAAAACTGATGAACATGATGTAAATTTGCTCGATACCGAAGTTAAAGGTGAAGACGGCGGCGTTGTCAACGGAATTGATACGGGGCTTGCCTGTCTGGTTGCCATTGCGAAGTATTACAACATTCCCGCCGATTATCGCCAGCTTGAGCGCGCTTACGTTTTGACTGCGGGCAGTGTTGATTTTACTACTCTTGTCAGAGCGGCTCGCGAATTGAAGTTGAAGGCTCGCAAGTACGACGGCTTGAAGGAAGCCGATTTGGAAAAACTCGTTTACCCGGCTTTGATTAAATTGCATTCGGGCAGGAGCGTTGTCATTACGACGATTCGCGACGGCGATATTTACGTTATGGATCCTGCCTTTTCTCAACAGCCCGTTAAAATCGATCGTTACAAACTTTTGATGGACTGGACGGGCGATGCGATTCTTTTCACACGCCGTTACGAGCTCGACAAGAAAAAAAGCAAATTCGGTTTCAAATGGTTTGTCCCTGTCGTATCGAAGTACACGCCTTATTTGCGCAACGTTTTGTTTATGTCGCTGTTGTTGCAACTTTTGGGCTTGGCGTCGCCGCTGTTTGTTCAAAATATTATCGATAAAGTTTTGGTGCACAGAGCGGCGGACGCATTGGACATCTTGGTTTTGGGCATGGTTCTTTGCACGATCTTTCAAAACTGGATGCTCGGCTTGCGCACATATCTTTTTGTAAACATTACAAACAAAATGGACGTGGCGTTGAGTTCGCGGCTTTATAAAAATGTAACCGCCTTGCCGGTGAGTTATTTTCAAAAGTGGCAGGTCGGCGACGTTGTCTCGCGTACCGGCGAGCTTGAAACTTTGCGTTCATTCCTGACGGGCAACAGCTTGACGATTATTCTAGACATAGTTTTTGCGGTTGTTTATTTCGCCGTTATGTTCCTTTACTACAGCAGAATGCTCAGCTTAATCGTTTTGGTTATGATTCCTCTGTTTGTGCTTTTAAATCTGATTGTCGCGCCGATTTTCAAACGCATGATCAACGACAAATTTTTAATCGGCAGTGAAAATCGTTCCTTCCTGATTGAGGCGATAACGGGCATTCATACCGTCAAATCTTCCAGTGTCGAGAGCAATTTCATTCGCCGTTATGAAGAAATACTCGCTCGTTTTGTCAAAGCTTCTCTGGACGTTGTCAATCTGGCGAACGTTGCAAACTCGATAGCGTCGTTTTTCTTCAGCATGTTCAATCTGGTTATCCTTTGGGTCGGCGCGTATTACGTTATGGAAGGCGAAATAACCGTCGGCGAATTGATAGCGTTCCAAATGATTGCGGGGCAATTAATTTCTCCGATTATGCGCCTTATAAATCAGTGGCAACATTTCCAACAAATTCGCGTTTCAATGGAAAGACTTTCGGACATCATGGACGAAGATACCGAGCCCGCGTTTAATCCTTCGCGAACGACGTTACCGAGCCTGCGCGGAGACATTGCGCTTGAGAAATTGGCGTTCAGTTATTCGGAGGAGGGCGGCAAGGTTCTTGAAAATATCAATATCAGAATTCCTGCGGGAATGAAAGTTGGAATTGTCGGACGGTCGGGCAGCGGAAAATCGACTTTAACGAAATTGATTCAGCGACTTTATTTGCCCGATACGGGACGAATTTTGATTGACGGCGTTGACATTGCGCAGGTTGAGCCGGCGTGGTTGAGAAGACAAATCGGAGTTGTGTTGCAGGACAGCAAACTTTTCAGCGGCTCGGTTGAGGAAAATATTCGCATTGCCTGTCCGAATGCTACTCATGAAGAAGTTGTTAATGCGGCGAAACTTGCGGGCGCGGATGAATTTGTCAGCCAATTCCCGCACGGCTATGAAACTTTTGTCGGCGAACGCGGATCACTTTTAAGCGGCGGACAACGTCAGAGAATTGCGATTGCCCGCGCCTTACTTTCCAACCCGCGAATTTTGATTTTTGACGAGGCGACTTCCGCGCTTGATTACGAGTCGGAAAATATTATCATGAATAATATCGAGCCGATTGCCGAAGGGCGCACGATGTTGATGATTGCTCACCGCCTGTCGACTGTCCGCGATTGTGATGCGATTATTGTTATCGACAAGGGGCGCATTATCGAGGCGGGCTCGCATGATGAATTGATGAAGCACAACGGCGTTTACGCCAAACTTCACCAAGCCCAAATGGCGTAGGTATCCCCCCTTTGTCAAAGCGTGGATTCGCGGAACCGACTGTCGCTGTCTCGGCTCGCCACTTCGATTGAGTTTAAAAAATATTTTTTATTTATAGGATCAACTTTTCTTTGCTTGCCCAAAGAAAAGTTGCAAAAGAAAGGGCACCTCGCAGGGGCGTTTCCGGCAAAGAAAACATCCTGTTTTCGTTGCCGGCGGGCGCACGTCCATGTGCGCCCGTTCTTTCGCCACCCGCTGTAATTTTCTGCATTACGCATTGCAAAATTACGCATTGCCCTGCGCCCGTTCTTCACCACCCACTACAAATTTTCTGCATTACGCATTAACGTCCGTTTATTTGTTCAAAATTAATTTCACAGAAGGAGAGATTTTTACCGTGAATATTTTTATTCTGCACCCGTCTTTTCCCGCGCAGTATCTCAACATTGCGCCTTACCTCGCAAGTAATCCCGAAAATAATGTTTTCTTCTTGTCAAAGGAAAATTCCATTAACGCACAACTTAAAGGCGTGACGCTTGCTCTTTATCCCAAGCCCGATGAAAAATCGGACGAGTGGATTAAAACTTGCGGTCCGTTGCGTCCTGCCGCTGAAGCCGTCGTTGAAGGTCAAGCCGTTCTTCGCGCAATGGATTGGCTTGCCAAAGAAAAAAATGTTAAGCCCGATGTAATTATCGGTCACACGGGCTGGGGCTCAACTCTTTATTGCAAGGATATGTATCCGAAAGTTCCGATTATGGGTTATTTCGAGTGGTATTATCGCGTCGAGGACAGCGATTGTTATTGGTGGCCCGATGAAATTCCGCAAATGGGCAACCGCATTTCAATTCGCACAAGAAATGCGCATCACTTAATGAATTTGGAGCTTTGCGACGCGGGTATTGCTCCGACAAAATGGCAGTACTCACAATTTCCCGAAGAATACAAGCCGAAAATTCATGTGATTCACGAAGGCATTGATACAAGATTTTGTTCGCCCGATCCGAGCGGCAAGCGTCCCGGACTTGTGCTTGATGACATTCAGCTTAATATCCCCGAAGGTACGGAAATTATTACTTATGTTGCTCGCGGCTTTGAAATTTATCGCGGCTTTCCTTATTTCATGGATGCAATTCGTCACGTGTTGGCGCGTCGCCCGCAAACTCATGTTGTCATTGTCGGCAAGGACAGAATTTGTTACGGCGCACAACTTAAGGATACAACTTATCTTAAGGAAGAGGAAAAGAAGGGCGGTTATCCTACAGATCGTGTGCACTTTGTCGGCTTGAGAAATCGCGGCGACTATCAAAAAATTTTGCGCTCGTCCAGTTGCCACGTTTATTTGACGCGCCCGTTTGTTTTAAGCTGGTCTTTCTTGGAGGCAATGAGTTTCGCTTGTCCTATGGTAGGTTCCAAAACTCCGCCTGTCGAAGAGGTTATGGAAGACGGAGTCAACGGTTTGCTTGCAGAATTCCGTTCGCCTTATCACATTGCCCGCAAAATCGAGGAACAACTTGACGACCCCGAACGCGCAAAAAAACTCGGTGCGGCGGCTCGCGAAACGATTCTTGAAAGATTCGAGCTTATGAAGTGTATGCAGGCGCAGGAAGATTTAATGTACAGCTTGGTTCGTTGAGGATGATGCCGTAATGACTTTTGAAACTTTTATTCCTGCGCGGTCGCGGAGCGTCCTTGAACTTATCGGCGAGGCTCCCGAAGATTTTGAGACTTCGCGGAAAAATTTCCAGGAGATTCAGCCCGACTGCAAATACATTGTCGCCGAAGATTGGACGAAAGTTAAGGGCTTCTTCGACGCGATTTTGGTTCAAAGTGCGTTGATTGGGACGCTCAGCCAAAGAAAATTGGTCGAACTGATAAAAAAAGTTGCCGAACACCTTACGACGGACGGCACATTGATTTTTACACTGGATAATATCGGGCACGCAGAAAATATCGGAGCGATTTTGGAAGGCAAGCCGCCGAAATTTCGCGTGACTTTGACTCACGAGGAATTAAGCGACGCGATTGAAGAGGCGGGCTTGACTGTTCTCCGTTCGCTGAATGCCGGGCGAGGAATTCAAGTCAAGCGACAGCTTGCCGAGCTTACCAAAACGGAATTGGCAGTTTTCGTTTACATTTTCACGGCTTACAAGAGCGAACCGCCCAAAAAAACTTTGATTCAAACGCTTATCGGCGAGTCAACGGTTTGTGCGCCCATTCGCGTCCACATGCCCAATACTTTTTTCATGACAGACCCGAATGTTTTTGTTGTATCTTCGCCCGTCGGCAAGCCGTATAAACTTTATGAACAAGAACAATTCGATGAACGAGTTTTTATCAATCAGCGAATGTGTTTTCCGTCGTTCGCGGTCGGTTTGGATTTTTTTAACATACTTCGCAAGAAAGGAATTCTTTTTATTTCGGAAATGGATGATCATCCGATTTTGTGGGAGGACGATTATCAGAAAACGGAGTGGATAAATTTCCGCGCAGTCCATGCGATACAAACTTCAACGCCTTATCTGGCAGATTTTTTGCGGCAATTCAATCCGCATGTAAAAGTTTTCGCAAATCACTTAAGAAGACTGCCGCCGCCGAGAAATTTTGACGAAGAATTGAAATATAAACGTCAAACAACAATTTTCTTCGGAGCTTTGAATCGTGACGGAGATTTTATGGAGCTTGTCCCGATTTTGAACAGATTTGCCAAGCAATACGGAAATAAATTGGCGTTTAAGATTTTGGCGCGGGAAAATTTGTTTGACGCGTTGGAAACGGAGAATAAAACTTATGTCGGCGACTTAAACAAGTGGGACGGGCAATTTATTTCTTATGAAGATTATGAAGCGGCGATTCGCAGTTCAGATATTGCACTTTTGCCGCTCAGAGACAATGAATTTAATCGTTCCAAGTCCGATTTGAAATTTATCGAGAGCGCGGCGAACGGAGCAGTGGCTTTGGCGTCGCCCGTCGTTTATTCGGACGTGATTAAGGACGGAAAAACAGGTTTCGTCTATCATGACGGGCGAGAATTCATCAACAAGCTAAATCTGCTGATAAAAAATAAAAATCTGCGGCGAAAAGTGGCGGAAGATGCTTATTCTTATGTCCGACATGAAAGATTAATGAGTCAACATTACGAAGAGCGGCTTGATTGGTATCGTGAACTGTTGGCGCGGCTGCCGGAGCTTACTTCGGAGGCGGAAGCGCGCATTGCAAAGTTCATTCCGCAGTTCAACGAAGAAATTACGAAATTCAGAGCCCGTTTCTCCAAAAATCCTCAAGAACGTTCCTCGCAAATTGAAAGGAATTTAACGCAGGGAGCAGAAATAATTATCCCGAAATAGGAGGTTATAGGTTATAGGTTATAGGTTATAGGTTATAGGTATTAGGTGTTAGGGCTAAAACCCAAAACCTAAAACCTAAAACCTAAAACCTAATACCTAAATTATGGGGGTGATTAGAATGTCGGAAGTTCAAATTTTTTCGGGCGCGAATTCTGCCTTTATCATGCTGGCGTATTGCGCAATGACGATTATCGCGGTTTTGGGAATTTTCGTCGTGTTGTATCTGAGCAGTTCAAAGAAAAATGCGGGGATGATCGATGAACTTGTCCTTGATGAACGCCAGCAAAATCGCGACGGCTATACCAGCGTCGTCGATAAGAGCAAATTTCTCGGAGCGATCGGCATTTGCGTAACCGATTTGCGACCGGCGGGCACAATTTCGGTTGACGGCGAACCTTTAGATGTTGTGGCGGACGGAAATTTCGTCAAGCAAGGCAGCAATGTCAAAGTTATCAACGTGGACGGCTCCCGCGTGTTGGTTCGTCAAATTTAGAAAGGAGAGCTCACTTATGGATTTTCTAATCGGATCAGGCTTCTTTCTGCTAATGGGGATAATTATCGCGGCAGTTTTTTTGCACTTTGTGCCAATAGGCTTGTGGATCTCGGCTTTGGCGGCTGATGTCCACGTCGGGATTTTCACGCTGATAGGAATGAGAATGCGGCGCGTCCCTCCCGCAAAAATCGTTATGCCTTTAATAAAAGCAAACAAAGCGGGGCTTGATGTCAACGTAAATCAGTTGGAAGCGCATTATTTGGCGGGCGGCAACGTCGATAAGGTTGTTGACGCGCTGATTGCCTCCCAACGTGCGCAAATCGTCCTGCCTTTTGAAAGATCTGCGGCGATTGATCTCGCAGGACGCGACGTTTTGGAAGCCGTTCAGATGAGTGTTAATCCGAAAGTCATTGAAACGCCCGTTGTCTCGGCTGTCGCCAAAAACGGTATCGAATTAAAAATCAAAGCGCGTGTTACTGTTCGTGCAAACATTGACAGATTGGTCGGCGGCGCGGGTGAACCTACGATTATTGCGCGTGTCGGCGAAGGTATCGTTACAACCGTCGGCAGTTCGGAAAATCACACGGACGTTTTGGAAAGCCCCGATGAAATTTCCAAAACTGTTTTGGGAAAAGGGCTTGACGCGGGCACGGCATTTGAAATTTTATCAATCGACATTGCGGACGTGGATGTCGGACGAAATATCGGCGCACAACTTCAAACAGATCAAGCGGAAGCCGATAAACGAATTGCGCAAGCAAAAGCCGAAGAGCGGCGGGCAATGGCGGTTGCAAAAGAACAGGAAATGAAGGCTTATACTCAAGAAATGGAAGCAAAAGTCGTCGAGGCACAAGCCGAAGTTCCCCACGCAATGGCGGAGGCATTCAAGAAAGGCAATCTCGGCGTCATGGATTATTACAACATGATGAACATTCAATCTGATACCGAAATGCGCAAGGCTGTCAGTCAATCCGGCAAAAGCAAAAAAGTTTCCGCGCAGAAGTAAGTAAAAAATTTTTTGGGAGTCTCGCAAAAAATTTTGTGAGACTTCTTTTTTTATGGTTTAAGCAGAAAAATTTTTTCACAAGAGCTTGATCAGCACGTTTGGATCAGCTAAGATAATAAAAAATTTTTGAGGAGAGGATTTTTTATGGCTGAAATTTATAATGACAAGTCCAATACAATTATAAACGGCACGAACGACGACGATTTCATTAAAAACGGAGAGGTTTTGAACTATTCTTGGCAAGGCGGCGGCTCTTATTTAACGATAATAGGCGGAGCAGGTAATGATTCTGTTTCAAATAACGGTGACAATTCGTCAATAAGCGGCGGTGAAGGCAATGATTCACTCATGAATAACGGTTCTAAAGTCACAATCGACGGCGGAGACGGCTCCGATACCATCGGAAATGACGATTACGGACATTATTCGTCAATAAACGGCGGCGCGGGCAACGATTCTATCTTAAACTTTGGAGAATATGCCACAATCAGCGGCGGCAAGGGTAACGACACACTTTATACCAATTACAGCTCAAGGAGAGATCTTTTTTTTGATTTTGATACAAACGTTACTTTTCAATACGAAAACGGCGACGGAAACGATATAATTTATGGTTTCCGCGCAGATTCTACGCTTTCAATAGGCGGCGGCTCCTATTCCACCAAAAAAAGCGGCGATGATATTATCGTCACTGTCGGCGACGGAAAACTTTCGTTAATCGGCGCGGCGAGTTTGTCGAATGTCAATATTTCAGGCAAGGAAGAAACTTCAACATCTATAATCGTAACCGATTCAACAAATTCTTCTGTTACAATCGACTCTGATATTGAGACTGTCGACGCCTCCTCAAGGACAAAGGCAACAAAAATCACAGGCAATTCTTTGGCGAATACAATCAGCGGCGGTTCAGCCAACGATACAATCACAGGCGAGGCAGGAAACGATTCTGTTTTCGGCGGCGCGGGCGACGATAAACTTTCCGGTAACAACGGAAAAGATTCTTTATGGGGCGGCGCAGGAAACGACACTTTGACGGGCGGAAACGGTAAAGATTTCTTCATTTACAGCGAAGGAAATGATGTCATTGCCGACTACGCGGTTACGGAGAAAATTTCTCTCGGCGCGAACATTTCAGATACAGCTTTGAACGGCTTGGACGTAATTTTAACGACGGACGCGGGCATTCTCACTGTCAAAAAGGCTAAGGGAAAAAATCTTAATCTGATTAATCCTGCGGGAAAATCTTTTTCTACAATGGTCGGAGTTTTGACGAATTTTACCGTGACTAATTTGACAAAATCTCCCGTGACTGTCGGTTCGGCGATAAAAACAGTTACCGCCG
>CALFJC010000006.1 GCA_937877655.1 uncultured Selenomonadales bacterium | reverse complement strand
AAAAAGTTTTGCCGTGCGGTTGAAAAAATTCTACGCGTTGCCCGACTTCAAATTTCCCGCGCCGTTCAATCGCCGCCCGTCAATAAATTCAACTCCTCATAAGCGTCCAAATTTCAACGGGCTCGACGACGGGAATTTTTACAATCTGTTGCGCGTGCGGCGCGGAAAAAATTTCTGTTCCATCCGCATCTCGCATTGAAATTATTTTTTGCGAAAAAGTTTTGCCGTGCGGTTGAAAAAATTCTACGCGTTGCCCGACTTCAAATTTCCCGCGCCGTTCAATCGCCGCCCGTCAATAAATTCAACTCCTCATAAGCGTCCAAATTTCAACGGGCTCGACGACGGGAATTTTTACAATCTGTTGCGCGTGCGGCGCGGAAAAAATTTCTGTTCCATCCGCATCTCGCATTGAAATTATTTTTTGCGAAAAAGTTTTGCCGTGCGGCTGAAGAAATTCCACGCTTTGCCCGACTTCAAATTTCCCGCGCTGTTCAATCGTCGCCGTCATCGTCGATAAATCAAAGCCGCGAACTATTCCCAAAAAATCTGCCGCCCGACTCGGCTTGGACGTTTCGTAAATTTCGGTCGGCTTGCCGTCACTCATAAAAAATCCCGTCGTATAAGGTCGGTGCGCAATTTTATTCAACTCGTCAAGCCACTCGTCGCGAATTTTAAAATCATTCGGATTGTCGAAGTATGAATCAATCGCCTCGCGATAAACTTTCACGACGCCCGCAACATAATTAACGCTTTTCATGCGCCCTTCGATTTTCAAACTTGCCACGCCGCTTTGAATCACTTTGTCAAGATACGGAAGCAAACATAAATCTTTTGAGTTCATGACATAAGAGCCGCGCTCGTCCTCGCCGACGGGAAAAAATTCGCCTGCGCGTTTTTCTTCAACCAGATTATATTTCCAACGACAGGAATGAGTACACGCGCCGGAATTGGCATCGCGCCCCGTCAAAAATTTCGACAGCCAACATCTCCCCGAATAGGAAATACACATTGCGCCGTGAACAAAAATTTCAAGCTCCGCCGCGCAGTGACTTTTTATCTCCGAAATTTCCGCGCAGGTTAATTCCCTTGCCAAAACAATTCTTTCCGCGCCGAGTTCGTGAAAAAATTTTGCCGCCTGCCAATTCGTGACGTTCGCTTGAGTGCTGACATGAATTTTTGAATCAGTCAACTCCTTCGCCAAACTCAAAACGCCCAAATCAGAAATTAAAACCGCGTCGACGCCTGCGCGGGATAAAAATTTGAGATAATCGGCAAGCGCGGAAATGTCTGTGTTGTGCGCGAAAATATTTGTCGCCGCATAAATTTTTTTGCCGAGCCCGTGAGTAAACTCGACCGCCTTTAAAATTTCTTCGCGAGTAAAATTATCTCCGAATGCCCGCAAGCTGAAATTTTTTCCGCCGAAATAAACTGCGTCCGCGCCGTAAATCAGAGCCGCCTGCAATTTCTCAAAATTCCCTGCCGGCGCAAGAAGTTCGGGCTTTTTTAAGGGAAAAGGGAAATGGGAGAAGGGATAAGCAGATAAAAGACTTTTCCCATTTCCCTTTTCTCTTTCCCCTTTATCGATATTTGTTGACAAGATTTAAATGCTCCTCGTAAGTGTTCGCGTAGTGATTGTGCCCGTTCCTGTCGGCGACAAAATAAAGATAATCGGTCTCGGCAGGATGCAACACCGCCTCAATCGACGCAATGCCGGGATTCGCTATCGGTCCCGGCGGCAAGCCCAAATGTTGATAAGTGTTGTAAGGCGAATCAATTTCCGTGTCGGCAATGGTTAAATCTTCCTTCGGCGTGTTCATCAAATATTGGAGCGTCGCGTCCGTCTGCAACGGCATGTTCAACTTCAATCTTTTGAAAAAAACTTGCGCGACAATCGGTCTGTCTTCGGCAAAACGAACTTCGCGCTCAACCAACGAAGCCAAAGTTATCAAATCGTAAATCGATAAATTCATCTTTGCGGCTTGCGAACGCATTTCCTTTGTCAATTTTTGATCAAAGTTCTCCGCCATCAAATCTAAAATTTCTTCAATCTCAACGTCATTTTCTACCGTGTAAGTGTCGGGGAAAAGAAATCCCTCCGACGCGAAGAAAACATTTTTGCGCTTTTTCATGTAGTCATAGGGGGAAAAATTTTCAGCCGCCTGCAAAAATTCTTCTTTGTCGACAAGATCAAGATTGTAAAGCCGCTCGGCAATTTCCTTGACGCCGAAGCCTTCGGGCACCGTGAATTGAACAAGTTTTTTCTCGCCCGTCAAAAGTTTTGCGAAAACTTCATCATAGGTCATGCCCAAATTAAAAGTGTACGCGCCGGGACGAAGTTTGTCGTCGTAGCCGCGAAACCGCGCCAAAAGTCTGAACTTCAAAGTGCTGTCGATAACGTCCTTCTCCGCCAACCTGTCCGCAATTTCCGCCGTCGAAAGTCCTTCGCGAATTTTTACGGTAACTTTTTTCTCCGTCTCAACCTGCGAAGTCGTTTCGGACTCGGTTTGAACAGGATTTTGAATTTGCGCAACCGAAGGATCGGCAAAAATCAAAACCGCGCCGATAACCAAAATGCAAAAGAAAACCGCGCCCGCCACGCTCGCCACATATTTAAAAGAAATTTCTTCCTTCAAACCGCTTAAAGACTCGCGCAACTTTTCCAGCGCAAAATTTAAAAAAGATTTTTTGTCGTCGGGCTCTCTCATTCTTCCTCATCCAAAAGTTTTTCGTAAGCCGCCTGCACTTTTTCAAACTCCTCATCTGTCGGCTCGACGTATTCTTCTTCGCCCGCCTCATTCAAAACGATTTTGGCAATAATCACGTCGTCATCCTCACAGCCGCAATCACAACCCGCGCCGTGCTCATTTTCATCCTTGACTTCAACCAGCAAAGCAAAATTTTCTTCGCCGACGGGGATAATCATTTCCTCGACGTAGTAATAAACATTGCCGTCCTCGTCCGTCATTTCAATCAAAAAATCGTCGTCAAAATTTTCTTCTTTACTCATTCCTAATTCCTCATTCCTAATTCCTAATTGAATCAAGCCAACCTTGCAAGATATAAACCGCCGCCATCTTGTCGATAACTTTTTTGCGCTTCCTGCGACTGACATCCGCCGCGATTAAATTTTTTGTCGCCGCAACCGTGCTCAATCGTTCGTCCCAAAAAATTTGTTCGACTTCGGGAAATGCCGTGCCGAGTTTCTTTGCAAAATTTTTTACAATCTCGCAACGTTCACCTTCGGTGCCGTCCATATTTTTCGGAAACCCGATAATAAAAGTTGTCGCCTCGAATTGTGTAACCAATTCGCCGAGCCGTTTCAAATCATCTTTGTTTGAAGTGCGGCGAATCGTCTCGACGCCCTGCGCGGTTATGCCGAGTAAATCGCTCGCGGCAATGCCAATCGTCTTGTCGCCAATGTCAAGGGCAAGTGCTCTCACTTTTTGCCCTCCAACCGCGCAAGATAAGTTCTCACAAGTTCTTCCAAAAGTTCATCGCGCTCGACTTTACGAATTTTGCTCCGCGCCTCAAGATGGCTTGTCACATACGCCGGGTCGCCGCTCAAAAGATAGCCGACAAGTTGATGAACGGGATTGTAGCCCTTCTCGGTCATAGCTTTATATGCGTTCTTGATGACTTTCTCCGCACGATTTTCCTCAACACCGAAATTAAACATGCGAGTTTCATCGCCGACCTTTTCGGTTTCGTTGCTCATTTAATCACTCCCCCTTTTCAATTAGGAATTATGAATTAAGAATTAATAATTGTTTCTCCATTCCTAATTCCTCATTCATAATTCCTAATTGCTTTTCGGCATTGTACAACAAAAAAGCGGCAAGTGTAAAGTTTATTTCAACTCGCCAAGCAACCCGTCTTTAAAAATCTTGTCAACCTTGACTTTTATAACTTCGCCGAGCCGAATATTTTTATCGGGCGTGTAAACTCGGACATAATTTCTAGTCAAGCCGTCAACAATTCCGTCCGTCGAAGTCTCCGCGATTATCTCAACCGTTTTGCCCAAAAGTTTTTCGGAAAAATTTTTAACTTTTTCCCGCGAAATTTCCAATGCCAAACCTGCGCGGGCTTTTTTTATCTGCGAAGAAATTTGATTCGGAAGAGTCGCCGCAACCGTCCCCGCCCTTGCCGAAAACGGAAACACATGAATTTTGCTGAACGGCTGGCTTTGAATGAAATTTATCGTCTCGGAAAAATTTTCATCGGTCTCGCCCGGAAAACCGACAATTAAATCCGTGCCGATTGAAATTCCCGAAATTTCCTTGACAAGCCGCGCAGTCAACGCCGCAAAATTTTTCGTCGTGTAAGGGCGGCGCATCGCCTTTAAAATTTCGTCACTGCCAGATTGCAACGGCAAATGTACATGATTGCAAATGCGCCCGTCACTTTTTATCAACTCAATCAATTCATCGGACATTTCGGCGGATTCAAGCGAGCCGAGCCGAAGTCGCAAGGGATTTGCCGCGTCAAGAACAGTTTTAACGGCGTCAACCAAAGAAATTTTTTCTTGAAAATCTCTTCCGTAAGCTCCGATATGAATTCCCGTCAAAACAATTTCCTTAAAGCCCGTCGCCTTAAGCTGAAGACATTCTGCGCGAATGCTCTCAAGACTTCGGCTCCTCACGCGCCCGCGAACGTAGGGAATTATGCAGTAGGAACAAAAATTGTTGCAACCGTCTTCAATCTTCAGAAAAGCTCGTGTCCTGTGCGGAGTGTGCGGCAATTCTTCAAAACTTTTTATGTCCGCAACGTTGCCGACCTGCAAAATTTTTTCGCCGCGATTTTTTAAAGCCGCCTCGACAAATTCGACAATGCGCGTTCTGTCCTTCGTGCCGATAATTATATCGACGCCTTCGATTTTGGAAATTTCTTCGGGCTCGCTCTGCGCGTAGCAACCGACGACAACCAACACGGAATTTTTATTCGCGCCCGCCGCCCGCCTAATCATTTGCCGCGATTTTTGCGAACTTACCGCCGTAACCGTGCAAGTGTTTATGACAACGACATCAGCCGAAGAAATTTCTTCCGCGATTTCGTAACCTGCCGCCTCGAAAAGTTTCAGCATTGCCTCCGACTCGTATTGATTGACTTTGCAACCCAACGTTTGAAAAAAAATTTCACATGAACTCATAATTAATCATCGCCAAAACAGAAATTGCGGCGGTATCCGTCTTCAAAATTCTTTTGCCGAGACTCGCGCTCTTGCCGCCCGCATTTTTTATTTCAAAAACTTCACGCTCCGAAAAGCCGCCTTCCGGTCCGATAAGCACAATGATATTCGATTTTTCATTGGCACTCAAAACTTCGCGGACTGTCGTCTCCTTTTCCAGCTCCCAACAGAAAAGAAACAGCCAATCTTCTTTCAGCGGAAAAATTTCCTTCAGCCAATCGTCAAGCTTGCGAATTTCTCCGACTTCGGGAATTGTATCGCGCCCGCATTGCTCGGCGGCTTCCTTCGCAATTTTTCTCCAGCGTTCCAATTTATCTTTCGGGCGAGAAATTGTCCTTTCCGAAATCAGCGGAATAATTTTTTCGACGCCGAGCTCTGTTGCCTTTTCGATTATCGTTTCAAAGCGATTTTGTTTCGGCAGGCAATCGGCAAGAACAATTTTTTTTTCGCCGACGGAAATTTTTTTAATCTCGCCGACGCGCCGCGCCTTAATCGTCTCCTTGTCAAAATCTGTAAGTTCGATAACCGCGCAGTTCCCCAAGCCGTCTGCCGCAATAATTTTATCGCCGCGCTTTGCCCGCAAAGAATACGCCAAATGCCGCGCCTCTTCTCCGCTTATTTTTATCTCGGCGGCTGTCAAATCTTCCAAAAAAATTCTTCTCATCTTATCGCCTCTCGAAAAAATTTTTCAGATTTTATATCATTGCCCGCCTTTTATCAACGAAAACTTGTGCTATAATTTTTCTGTCGCTTGTCTTGTCAATAATTTTGACGTTGGCGGGAATTTTGGCGGCGTCGCGTCTGCCGACCGTCTTCGTTTCGACAAGTTATATCGGCGCGGGCGATATTGATTTCATGCATTCGACCGTTGACACAAGCGGCAACTACGAATTGTCGATTATCTTCAAACTCGGCACCGACCTTGATAATGCCGCCGTCCGCGTCCAAAATAAAATTTCGTCAATCATGAGCGATTTGCCTGCCGAAGTTCAATCGCAGGGCGTGACTGTCGAAAAAAATACGCCCGAAATGGTTTTCATGTTCCATTTAATTTCGCCGAACGGAAGTTATGACGGCGTTTTTATGAAGAATTCCGCGAAGATTTATCTCTTGGATAAAATTCAGCGCGTCGAAGGCGTCGGAAAAATTACTTCTTACGACGGCGATTATTCAATGCACATTTGGTTGAATCCGGACAGGCTCGCCGAACTCGGTTTGACTGTTGCGGATGTTGAATCGGCAATTAAGGAACAAAATGTTCAAGCGGCAGTGGGAAGCTTGGGAAAAATGCCGACGAATAATTTTCAAGAACGAGAATTTGCCGGACGCTCAATCTTTTTGGCGGTTACGATTTTAATTTTTGTAACGATCTGCGCGGCAGGGCTGAATAAAATTTTGCCGAGCGAATATGTTCCCGAAGAAGACAAAGGAAATTTTTTTGTCGCAGTGAATTTGCCCGAAGGTTCTTCAATGAATCGGACGATTGAGACGCTGAATAAATTTTTCTTTTCGCTTAAGGAGCTTTTTGCAATGGGCTCCGGCTCGTTGCCGGGCATGGAGTCGGCGGGCGCAATTTCCATGAAACTTCTTGATGTCAAAAATCACAGCGACGCGGAACTTGCCGCCCTTGCAAAAAAAATTGAGCTCGCCGCAAATGAACGCGACGAATTCGAAGGCGTAACGGAAAATTTCAGCGTGTCGAAACCTTACGTTGATATTTTTGTTGACGAGGACAAAGCCAAATTTCTCGGCGTGAATCTTGATGATATTTATACGACTTTGCGCGTGAATTTCAGCGGCGAAGAGATTAATGACTTCACGAGTTTTGGGCGCGTTTATAAAGTTATCTTGCAGGCGGAAACAAATTTCAGAGATTCGATTGACGCGGCGAAATTTCTTTTCGTGATGAATAAGAACGGAGAATCTGTTCCGCTCGATACTTTTGTAACTTTGACGAAGACGACGGGAGCCGCGCAAATTTCCGGATATAACTGCGTGCGTTGCGTGAGTTTTGACGGAAATGTCGGCGAAGGTTTTTCGACGGGACAAGCACTTGACGCTTTGGAAGAAGTTGTGGAAGAAGTTGCGCCGAATACTTTTCAAATCGAATGGGCTGAAAAAAGTCGTCAAGAGAAATTGGCTCAAAGTTCGGTCGCGCAGATTTTTGCGTTGTCATTGATTTTCGTATTCCTGTGTTTGGTTGCGCTTTACGAGTCATGGAAAATTCCGTTCGCGGTTTTGTTGAGCGTGCCGACAGGAATTTTCGGCGCGTTATTGGCGGAAATATTGACGGGAAATTTGGCGAGCATCTACATGCAAATCGGAATTTTGGTTTTAATCGCGCTTGTGGCGAAGAACCTGCGCGGGCGGCGAGCCTGAAATTTTTATCGTACCGATTTTGTTTGTGCTGATTGAGCGGCGGAAGAAAGTTTGAAAAATTTTTTTGACGGGGGAAACTTGATGGACAGGATTACAATTATCGTGCCGTGCTATAACGAGCAGGAGGTTATCGATTTGTTTTATCCTGCCGTTCAAGAGCACGTCACAAAAATTTCCGACTGCGAGTTTAGATATATTTTTGTCAACGACGGGAGCCGCGACGGGACTTTGGAAAAATTACGGGAACTCTCCGCCGCGCATGACGACGTTACTTATTTAAGCTTGTCGAGAAATTTCGGAAAAGAATCGGCGATGATGGCGGGCATTGATTATGCCGACGGCGACGCTGTGATTATTATGGACGCCGACCTTCAGCATCCGCCCGAAAAAATTTCCGAGATGATTAAATATTGGCGGGAAGGTTACGACGACGTTTGCGGAAAAAGAATCGACCGCGCAGGCGAAACTTGGCTTAAGCGCAGTTGCGCAAATATTTTTTATGCCGTCATGAAAAAATTCAGCACGTCTTACGAAATGCAACGCGACGTCGGGGATTTTCGTTTGCTTGACAAAAGATGCATTGAGGCTTTGAAACTTTTGCGTGAGAATCAGCGATTTACAAAAGGTTTGTTCACATGGGTCGGCTATCACAAAAAAGAAATTCCGTTTGAAGTCCAGCCGCGAGCCGCCGGCACAACGACTTGGAATTTTTTTGCGCTGTTCAACTTGGCAATGAAAGGCATGACATCTTTTACAACCGCGCCGCTCCGCTTGATGACTTTTTTGGGAATAACAATTTCATTTTTGGCGATGGCTTACATGATTTTTGTTTTGACGATGGCATTGCTTTACGGCGATCCTGTGGCGGGCTATCCGACTTTGATAACGGTAATGCTTTTTTTGGGCGGGATACAACTTTTGGCGTTGGGAATTATCGGCGAATATCTCGGACAAATTTTTCACGAGAGCAAACACCGACCGATTTATTTAATCGACGAGATTGACGGGCGGCGCATGATTTACAAAGAAGTTCTCATGCCGATTGAACGCAATACAAAATTTCGCGATTGAACGAACAAAAATTTTTGATTTATCGCCGCGAACGAACAAAAAATTAAGCGTCAGGATTTTTTCCCGACGCTTTTTTTATTCCTAATTTTTCATTCCAAAATTTCCTCATTGATTTTAAATCCGTTGTCGATTTTTTGGATTCGGCGTTCGCTGAAAAGATGTCCGACGGCGCGTTTGAAAGCCGCCTTGCTGATTTTGAACACGGCATAAATTTTTTCGGGCGGAGTTTTGTCGTGAAAATTCATGGAGCCGCCATTTTCCCGCATGAACTTGAAAATTTTTTCGGCGTCATCTTCCAGAGCATTTTCTTTGGCAAGCCGAAGAGAAGCGTCAAGGCGTCCGTCTTCGCGCAGAAAAGTTATTCGCGCCTCGACGACTTCGCCGATTCTCAAAGCTCGCGGAATTTCTTTTTGCGGAATGAAAACGATATAACGTTCTTCGCTGAAAACGAACGCGCCCGCCTCAATGATATTGAAAACCGCGCCTTTAACTTTGTCGCCGCGTTTGACATTTTCTGCGGGCTTGGATGCTCGGCGAATTTCGTCCGAAACTTTCATTGAAACGGCAAGCCTGCCCGACTTATCGGAATAAAGTTTTGCCCAAACAATTTCTCCGACTTTCGGACGCCCGCGCATTTCGGCGAACGGCATAAAAATTCCGCGCTCGGCTCCCACGTCGACAAAAGCTCCGTCGCTCGTCACGTTGATAATTTTAAGGCGGGCAATTTGTCCTTCGCGCATTTTCGGGACGCGCATGCTCGCCGTCAATCTTTTTTTCGGATCAAGGTAAAGAAAAACATTGACGACTTCGCCGACAGAAACTTCCGCCGTCTGTTGCGCCTTGTGCAAAAGAATATCGTCGGACGTGTTGCCCGTGCCCGCGTCAAGAAAAGCTCCGAATTCACTTTCACGAACGACTTTCAGCGCGGCAACCGTCATTGGCTTTAAATTTTTTTCACTCTTCATAAAGCTTTATCTCAGCCTCGCTCCAAAGTTGCTCCAGCGAATAATATTGACGATTTTCTTCCTTGAAAATGTGCGCCACAACGTCGCCGTAATCCAAAAGAATCCATTCGCCTTCATGATAGCCTTCGCGGTGGCTGAAATGAATTCCTTCCTTGTCGAGCTCCTCCTCAATGTTGTCGGCAATAGCCCGAACTTGCGTTGCGGTCTGCGCGGAGCACACAACAAAATAATCCGTCGAGAACATGACGCCGCGCATATCCATTGTGATAACTTCGCTTGCCTTCTTGTCGCTTGCCGCCTTGCAAATTTTTTTCGCCAAATCGTAAGTCTTCAAATTAAATCGCCTCCAAAAATTTTTATTCGTTATTAATCGGCTCGCTGTCCGCGTCGCCTTCGTCAGATCGCTCAATCAAATCTTGCAAAGGAAAAAGTTCACTGATTCGCGCTTCCAACTCGGCTTGATTCGGAACCCATGCGCCGTCAAGATTTTCCGAGCCCGGCAACATTAAAGTTGTCGGCGGATCGGAACTCATTCGCCGCAAAACGTTCGCCAGATGCGCCGAGTCAAAAATTTCCGCGCTTGTCTCCATTCTGTTTCTGAAAATGTCGGCTATGGCAGGGAGTTTCGGAATTGTGTCGAGCTGAAGAACTTTTTCGTAAAGAGCTTTGATAAATTTCTGTTGACGTTGCACGCGCCCGACGTCGCCCAATTTTTCTCCGCGATAACGCAAATATTTTTGAACTTCTTCGCCCGATAAATGCTGATAACCTTGCCCAATATGAATCGACAAACCCGCCGATTCGTCTTCGTAATCCATATTTTCTTCAACGTAAATATCGAGTCCGCCCAAAACGTCAATCAAGTCCGCGAAGGTTGCCATGTCAATGATTATGTATTGATGAATCGAAATGCCCAAAAGCCTTGAAACTTCGCGAACCATGCGGTTTACGCCGCCCCAACCGTAAATCGTGCCGATTCTTCCGGAATTCCCGCGCATTGTTATCCAAGTGTCGCGGGGAATGGAAATGATCCTGCTCTTGCCGGTATCGTTCGAGAAACTCAAAACCAAAATCGTATCGGCTTCCTTCAACTCGCTGTCGTCAATGCCCAGAATCAAAATATTTGTGTAGCCGTCGAATTTCGGATCGGCAACGCCCATGCGCGCTTCTTTTCTGTCGGTGTAGCCTTGATACATTTCCATAAATTCATTATAAACGCGACTGCCCGCACTGTACACACCATAGCCGACAAATAAAATCGCAACCCCTATCAAGCACAAAATCACGAGCGCAAAAATCAGGCGTAAAGCTTTTACTCTTCGCTTACGCCTCATGTTTTTACGTTTCTTTTCAACGTTATCTTTGGTTTCGTTAGCCATAGGGTTTACGCTTTCTTTTTATTTGTTCAGCAGGAGAAAATTTCTTGCGGCGACGGTGTCGGGGTGGATGAGAGAATTTTTTTGCACAACGAAAAGAATTGTTTCACTGAACGCCGTCAACAAAATTTCGTCAAGCTCGGCGGTCTCGGCAAGGGCACGAAGTTTTTCTACGCCGGGATAATTTCTGTTCGGCTCTATCATGTCGGCGAAATAAATAATTTTGTCGAGCGGCGTCATGTCCCTTGCGCCGACCGTGTGCCGATAAATTGCTTGAGAAATTTCCGCGTCGTCCACGCTGTAAATTTCTTTTATCATTTGCGCGCCGATATAGGGATGTAAAAGCAAAGGCATCGCCTTTTCAACCTCGCCGATTTTTATTCCGCGAATTTTCGCCTGCGCGGGCAATTCGTCATTTTCAAATTCTCTTGCGCAATCATGAAGGAGCCCCGCGATATAAGTTTTTGTTTCATCGACGCCGAATCTTTTTGCCAGCTTAACCGCAGTATTCGCCACGCCGATTGAGTGCGCAAATCTGTTTTTCTTAAGCCGCCGTTGAAGTTCGCGGCGCATTTCGTCAATCGTCACAACAATAAAGCTCCTCTCGCAAAATGTATTCTTCGACTGCTTCGGGCACAAGATATTTTATCGAGCGTCCGAGTTTTATTTTTTCTCTGATGTCGGTTGAGGAAATTTCAAGTCCGGGCGTCGTCACTCGGTGAATGTGTTCTGTTGCCGCCGCGCCGAAATAATTTTTTACCGCAGAAAAATCTATGTCCACTCCCTGCCGCGTCGTCGCTATGAAATGACATTTCTCAACCAATTTTTTTGCCTCGTGCCATTTCGATAAATCCGCCAGCGAATCCGCGCCGATTATGAAAAATAATTCCGTTGTGCTCCCGAAAATTTTATGGAGTTCGTTCATTGTGTCGAGCGTGTAGGAAAGTCCCGTCCGTTTCAATTCCATATCCGAGACTTTGAAAAATTTATTTGAACGCGTCGCCAACAGCGTCATTGCCAAGCGATGCTTTTCGTCCGTAACTTTTTTGCCGAGCTTATGCGGCGGGCGGGCGGCGGGAATAAATAAAATTTCGTCCAGCGAAAAAATTTCCCGCACTGCCTCCGCCGTCGCCAAATGCCCTAAATGTATCGGGTCGAAGGTGCCGCCCATTATTCCGATTTTCATTGCGTCATCTCCGAATTATCAAAAAAATTATAAGTGCCGTTGAAAAAATTATCGCAAGTGCGCGGGCATAATCTTTGAAGTCGTGCCGCGCCTTCGGAGTTTGAAAATAATTTTTCAACGTCCTAAAATATCCCAAAATCTTTTTCATTACTCATTACTAATTGCTCATTGCTAATTGTCTTAGTCGTGCCGCGCCTTCGGAGTTTGAAAATAATTTTTCAACGTCCGAAGACAGCCGAAAAAATTTTTGATCATCAGCCGCGAATTTGTCCGTCACTTTCGACGAGATATTTCATTGTCGTCAAAGCCTCAAGCCCCATCGGACCTCTTGCATGAAGTTTTTGCGTGCTGATTCCGATTTCCGCGCCCAAGCCGAATTCAAAGCCGTCTGTAAAGCGCGTCGAAGTGTTGACGTAAACCGTCGAAGAATCAACCTGCTGTTCAAACTTCGCGGCGTTTTCCTTATCCTTCGTGATAATCGCGTCGGAATGTTCGCTGCTGTATTTGTTAATGTGATTAATCGCCTCGTCGACATCGGCAACAATTTTTATCGACAAAATCAAATCGTTGTATTCGGTTGCCCAATCGTCTTCGGTTGCAGGTTTCATTTCGGGCAAAATTTTTTGGCAAGCTTCATCGCCGCGCAGTTCGACATTTTTTTCAATCAGAGTCGCCGCAACTTTCGGCAAAAATTCTTCCGCAATATCTTTGTGAATCAAAAGAGTTTCCATAGAGTTGCAGACGGACGGGCGTTGAGTTTTGGCGTTGTCGCAAATTTTAATCGCCATATCAAAATCAGCCGTCTTGTCAATGAAAGTGTGACAAATGCCCGTGCCGGTTTCGATAACGGGAACCGTGCTGTGTTCAATGACGCGAGTTATCAAACCGACGCCGCCGCGAGGAATAATTACATCAATCAACTTGCGGAGTCTGCACATGACAACAACGGCGTCGCGGTCGATAATGGAAATGAATTCAATCGCGTTTTCGGGAATGCCCTTTTCAATCGCCGCTTCGCGCAGGATGTCGACGATTTTTTTATTTGTGCGAACAGCTTCCGAGCCGCCGCGCAGAACACAGGCATTGCCCGATTTTATGCAAAGCGCAATGGCATCCGCCGTGACATTCGGGCGCGCCTCGTAAATAATTCCCACAACGCCGAAGGGAACTCTCACGCGGCGAATTTTCAAGCCGTTGGGACGGACAGTTTCAAAATCCAATTTGCCGGTAGGATCGTCGAGCTCAACCACTTGACGAATCCCTTCAGCCATGCCCGCAATTCTTTTCGGCGTCAAAGTCAAGCGGTCAATCATGTTGATTCGAGTACCTTTTTCCTTAGCCGCCGCAACTTCTTTGGCGTTCACTTCCAAAATTTCTTCCTGCCGAGCCTCAAGAGCATCTGCCATTGCCGAAAGTGCCGCGTTGCGAATTTCAAGCGGTACCAATGCCAATTTCCTTGACGCTTCTTTTGCACGCCGTGCCTGTTTTGTCACGTGCTCTTTCATAAACAACATAAAAAATTCCTCCTTAGTGATTGGACATGAGATTTAAAACTTTTCCCATTTCCCATTTCCCTTGTCCCTTAATTAAAAATTGCCGATGCTTGTTATCCTGTCGATAATTTCAATCTTGTTGGCGTTCAGGAAATGCAAATCGCTGACCAAAACCTTGCGGACGTAATGTTTCTCAAGCTTATCGCCGTTGACAACGTGATAACTGCTCAACGAATGAATCACAAGCGGCTCGCCGTTTTCGTCGTTGCCCAGATACATCATGACATGACCGGGCAAGAAAATAAGTGCGCCCGGCTTCGACTTTTTAACAATCTCCATGCGCTGTTCGCGAGTCATGTTTTTAAGGGAAATGGAGTTTGTCATAGCTTTTTCTTGACGATTTGCGTCGCGAGGAAGTTCAATTCCGACACTGCGATAAACATCCTGCACAAAAGCCGAGCAATCGACATTTTTATCCATGCCGCCCCAGCCGTAGCCTTCACCCAAAAATCTGAACGCCTGCCGAATCAAATTGTTTTCACTGCAAGCCAACGCGCCTTTGACAACGCCGTTATCGTTGGGAATGTTATAGCCCTGTTCAATGATTGTACCGTTTGCGTCAAGCGTCGGCATTGAAATTGCCCAGCTGCCGTCCTTTTGCAATTCGTTTGCGCGGAGAAGAACTTTTCCGCCCATCTGATAAAAAGCTTTGCCGTAAGGAACGGTTTTTCTGCTTGCAATAACCGTAAGATAATTTTGCGGCTCGACATATTTTTGCCAAGTTGCTTTGTCGGTAAAAGCCAACTCGGAAGTTTTAATCCAGCCCGCATAAATCCTCGACTCGACGAAGACAAATTTTCCGTCCTTGCTGTCGGTTAAGACTGCCAGCGGCTCGCAAGGATCAAGCGCGGTTGCCTGCAGTTGATCGTAATGAGTATCGTCTTTGTCGGTGAACCAGCCTTCTTCTTCGGGCAGGAGCCGCAAATTTGTTCTGTCAATCGTCAAAGCGTAGCGAACTTCACAGACCGAAGGCAATTCGTCAAGCCCGCAATTTTGTTTCGCGTGCGTGAAACTGTACTCCGTCAAAGGCGCGCCGCCTTTAAAAAGTTTCGGGACTTCTTTTTCGTTGAACTTGCCGAGCATCATTGTTCCGAGAATTTTATTTGCCATCCACTGCGTATAAACTTTTTCGGGATATTTCGCCAAGTCAACGATTGTATTTCCGCTTTTCTGCAGGATTTGCATGTTAAGCCTGTCCAAATCGGCAGTTGGGACGAAAACCGCCTCGCCCGATTTATTTTTGCCGATCCAATAATCAGCCGTCGCCCGATTATCTTGAATTGCAACGCCCGCCGCCTCTGCGACCGACCAATTTTCCGTGAAAAAACTGTTTTGATTCATGAAAACTACTCCCAACGCTATTAAAGTGCTTGCGATTAACTTTGAAAAATTTTTACTCATTGAGAATCTCCTCCCCTCCGAGAAAAACATTGCCAGTAAGTTCGCCGCTCAAAATGTCTGCAATTAAGGCGATTGACGGAAATGAAATTAAAATCATGTCGAGTGCCAAAAGAAAATTTGTAATCGGCTTTGAAAATTTTTTGCTCATTGAGAATCAACCTCCTTGAAAAATTTTTAAAATGAATTCTCTCTTCTCAATTCCTAATTCATAATTCCTAATTCTTAATTGAAAAAATGGTTCCGACGTTTTCGCCGTTGAGAGCGCGGCGCAAATTTCCGTTCGTACTGCCGTTGACGATTAACATTGTCACGCCGTTTGAAGTTGCCAACTTCGCCGCCTGAATTTTTGTGAACATGCCGCCCGTTCCGAGCTTGGTACCCGCGCCGCCCGCAATTTTTTCTATCTCCGAATTTATCTCCGAAACTTCGTCAATCAGCCGCGCAGATTTATCGGTTTTGGGGTTGCCGTTGTAAAGCCCGTCAATGTCGCTGAGAATTATCAAAACTTCGGCGTTAATCATCGCGGCGACGATTGCGGAAAGGTTATCGTTGTCGCCGATTTTAATTTCATCGACGGCGACGGCGTCATTTTCGTTGACAACGGGTATCGCGCCCATGTTTAGAATTGCTTGCAGGGAGTTTCGAGAATTTTCCAGAGCATGCTCATCGGAAGCGTTTTCTTTCGTCAAAAGAATTTGTCCGATTGTTTGTCCGTATTCCGCAAAAAATTTTTCGTAAATGTGCATTAGGACGCCTTGACCGATTGCCGCCAACGCTTGGTTTTCGGGAATGGTTTGCGGCTTAATTTTTATTCCCAATTTGTTCATGCCCGCCGCGATTGCGCCCGAACTTACGAAAATTATTTCCTTGCCCGCGTTGTGAAGATCGGCGATTTCTCGGATTAAATGTTCTATCCTGTACAAATTTAATTTGCCGCTCTCGGCGTGCGCCAATGTGCTCGTCCCGACTTTTATCACAATTCGACGCGCTGTTTTCAAACTTTCTCTTGCCCGGCTCATTTTAATCACGTCCTTTTTTCTTTCATTATAAATTCATTTCGCTGTTTGTGCAAGGAAAATTTGAAACAATTAGGAATTAGGAATGAGGAATTAGGAATGAAGGAGGTTTTTGTTTTGGAAAGACACGGATTGATAATCGTTCACACGGGCGACGGAAAAGGTAAAACAACGGCGGCTCTCGGCTTGGCTTTGCGGGCTTTCGGCGCAGGTTTGAGAGTTTTAGTCTTGCAATTCACCAAGGGCAAAAAAAAATCGGGCGAACTCAACGCGCTTGACGTTTTGAAAAATTTTTCGCCGACAATCGAAGTAAAAATATTTGCGACAAAAATTTGGGGAGGTTTTTGTTTTGGAAAGACACGGATTGATAATCGTCCACACAGGCGACGGAAAAGGTAAAACGACGGCGGCTCTCGGCTTGGCATTGCGTGCCTTCGGCGCGGGGCTGAAAATTTTAATCTTGCAATTCATCAAGGGCAAAAAAAAATCGGGCGAACTCAACGCGCTTGACGTTCTGAAAAATTTTTCGCCGTCAATCGAAGTAAAACAATGCGGGCTCGGCTTCATTACCAAAGAAAATTTCGCCGAACAAAAAAAATCTGCGCGGACGGCACTCGAACTCGCAAAAACAGAAATTTTATCGGGCGCATGGGATTTAATCATCCTAGACGAAATAAATTACTCGGTGAAATTCGGCTTGCTCGACGCCGAAGACATTTCGGAGCTGATAAAAATTCGTCCGCCGCAGTTGCATTTGGTTTTCACGGGGCGCGACGCCTTACCCGCATTAATCGACGCCGCAGATCTCGTTACCGAAATGAAATTAATCAAACATCCTTTCCAAAAAGGAATTTCAGCGCAGGCGGGCATTGAATTTTGAAAAAATTTTTTCGATTACTCAAGACGCGGCGCAGAGCTGAAAATTTTTAAAGGATTAAACGCGACCTTTATTCTCTCGCTTTTAAAACCCGAATAACTTGAACAGCTGAACACGGCAATCCGCGCTACATTTTGAATTTAATTCTTGGCTCAATCCTTTGCACATTAAAAAAAGCCTCGACGAGAAGTCGGGGATTTTTTTGCAACAAATGGGTTTATAACACAGCTCGCGTTTCCGCTTTTAATTATCATTGTACTTGAATGATAAACCTATTCTTTTTACGATAAATATCTTGACACATACGGGCATATTTGCGAAGATAAAGCAATCAAAAAGTTTTTTGAAAATGATTCATCGTATCTTTTGATTTATTCAAAACCATTTGGAAATGAGGAATGAGGAATGAAGAAATTTTTTCTGACGCTCTGCGCGGCAACCCTGTTGATTGCGGGTTGTGGAGAAAAAATCACGTACAAGCATGTCGATTACGACGAGGCGCGCCAAGTTCTCGCCGAAAATCCCGACACAATTATTTTGGACGTGCGTTCAGCAGAAGAATTTGAGGAAAAACATGTTCCGAACGCCAAATTTCTCGCGCTTGAAGAATTGCAGGAAAAAAATTTCACGTCCTTGCCCGATAAAAATCAAAGTATTTTGATTTACTGTTGGACGGGCAAACGCGCTCAAGAGGCGGCTAAAATTTTGGTTGATAACGGCTACAAGAACATTTATGAAATGGACAGGCTTTCCGATTGGACGGGCAAACTTGAGGGCACAGAGATTAATGCGGGTTACAAGAAAATCAGTCAGGAAGAAGCAATGAAACTCTTGGCGGAGAATCCCAATGCGAAACTTTTGGATTGTCGTTTTCCGAAAGATTATGAGATGAGACATATTCCAAACGCAATTCATTTTCCGCTTGAAGCGGCTGTCGGTGATAATTTTGAGAAAATCCCTAACAAGGACGACATACTTATTACTTATTGCGGCGATGGAAATCGCGGGAACCTTACCGCAAAAGTTCTCGCCGAAAAAGGTTATAAAAATGTTTATACGATGGGCGGCATTATCGATTGGAAGGGCGAAGTTGAAGGAACCGATGTTAATGAGTAATGGGAAAAATTATAGTAGTGAGAGAAAGAACGGGTGCACATGGATGTGCGCCCGCCGGCAACAGAAACAGGATGTTTCTATTGCCGGAAACGCCCCTGCGAGGGGTCTTTTCTTTTTGGCAACGTGACGTTGCATCCAGCTGGTGCGCTCCAAGTTCTTAAAGACTTAAAGTCAGTCGCCACACCTTACTGTTCCCCCGCTTTTAAAGCGGGTCTTTGGACATGCAAAGAAAAGTTGATCCTAATTACAAGAAGAAATTTTGAAAGAATCGAAACAGTGAGTCGCCGAGATGGTTTTGCGGGCACACTTTAGAAAAAAGGGGACGAAAAAACATTTAAGTTGACGCGGGCAATTTTCGATATAGTTAGCGAAGTTAAGCAAGAGCTTGGCAAAAATTGAAATAAACGGGTCAGACGCTTAAACCGTCGAACGGAATCTCTTGGGACAAGGAACAGTCAAAAAAATCTGACCGTCGGCGGTCGAGAGGCGCGCCGAATTAGAAAAGGAGAAGTGATTTTTATGATGCGTTCCCTGTTTTCAGGCGTTTCAGGCTTGAAATCCCATCAAACACGAATGGACGTTGTCGGTAACAACATTGCAAACATTAACACAATCGGTTTCAAAGGAAGCCGTACAACTTTTTCCGATATGTTTTCGCAAATGCAAAGTGCCGCGTCCGCCCCGACAGATGCTCGCGGCGGTATCAACCCCCGACAAATCGGTTTGGGTGTTAATGTCCAGAGTATAGATTTGATTTTTGCAGATGCCTCACCGCAATCAACGGGCAAAAATACCGACTTGGCACTTGCCGGCAACGGTTTATTCTATCTTAAAGACGGCGAACAAGAATATTTTACCCGCAACGGTTCATTTTTATTCGATGAACAAGGTTACTACGTCATGACGGGTAGCGGTTATCGTGTGCAAGGTTGGAATGCGACAGATGAAGGCATCCTCAATACCAACGGAGCTTCTACGGACGTTATCGTTCCCGTCGGAAAAACTATGGAGGCAAGCGAGACAACTCAGATAAATTACAACGGCAACCTCGACAAAGAATCTCGCATGATTAAATCAATCACTTATACAAAGTCCGCAAGCGTCACGGACGAAGAAGCAGCCGCCCTTGCAACCAGAGATTCGGACGGCAATATTACCAGCGTAAATGTTGACGGCGAAAACGTTATGGCGGCGACGATAACTTACAAAGATGATACAACTCTTACCGTCACGAGCGGTTATTACGAAGTCGGAAAAAGTGTTCCGATAACGACGCTTGCAACGATTTACGATTCACTCGGCGGCAAACACGAAGTTACGCTTCTTATCGATAAAGATCCCGATTCTTCGGGCGGAGATGCCGATCCTACCGACGCTGACGCTTTGGCAACGGGAAAAACTACTTATTCCTATGTAGACGGCGCGGGCAATACCCAAACCCTTACTCAATCAAACAATGACAGTACAGTTACGGGAAATGACACCGACGGATATACTTACGCAAAAACTTACAACGTAACCAGAACAAACACCGGAACCGAAGACGAACCCGTCTACACTTACACCTACACAGATGATAACGGAACCGCGCAGGAAATTGCCGCCGATGATGAAAACTTGGATACCGACGCGCTTACTTATACAGTGAATTTTGACGCGACAAAAGTCGGAACGGTTTATGACAATCGCTGGAGAGTTTATATCGCTCCGGGTGTCGGCGAGGCAGGTCCCGCTTCCGAAAACTTTTCAAACAGCTATACACGCAGTGCTGATACCAACAATCCTGAAATTGACGGCTCCTCCACAACGGGAACAATGAACATGGTCTCTTATCTTTATTTCAGCGACAAGGGAGCTTTTGTCAACAACGGCACCGATGAAAATGCCTCCGTTACTTTTACTTACGGCGACGGCAACGGCGCGGCATCCAACCAAGCCGTTATAGATTTCAGCGGCTTGACGCAATACGCCAATTCCACAACTTCTTTCCCGACAACCAATGGCAATACGGCGGGCGTCCTTCAGAGCGTTGCGATTGACAACAACGGCATTGTCTCGGGCACTTATACCAACGGTTTAATACGGGCGGAAGCTCAAATTGCCGTTGCGCAATTCTCCAACGCTTCCGGCTTGACGAAGGTCGGCACAACGATTTATCAAGAATCGAATAACTCCGGCGAGGCAAATATCAGAACCATTGCCGACTTCGGCTTGAGTGTTATTTCTTCAGCTCTTGAAATGTCGAACGTCGATCTTGCAACCGAATTTTCCGAAATGATTATCACGCAACGCGGTTTCCAAGCCAATTCAAAAATGACAACGGTTTCCGATGAAATGCTTGAAACTCTCATAAGCATGAAGAGATAACTTTAGCAAATAAAATAAAAAAAGCCTCCGCGCAGGTTGCGGAGGTTTTTTTGTTCACTCGTTATAAATTCTATAAATTTCTTCGGTATAAGAATTGTCTTCGTTATGGACAATCAGCGGCGGCAAAATTTTTAAGTTGCCAGCATTCGCTCCGACAACCGCTTCCAACATTATCAAATTTGCGTTCCGCCCGATTTTCGGCTGAATCATTCGCAGACGTTTCATTTCCATTTGATGGCGATGAAGTGCCGCGACAATTTCACAAAGTCTCGACGCCGAATGAATCATGCAAAACACGCCGTGAAATTTTAAAACGTAACGCGCCGCCGTCACCACGTCTTCCAAAGTCGCCGTGAATTCATGTCGCGCCCGCGCTATCCCCGATATTTTATTCGCCTCGCCGTTTTTTATTGGCGTGTACGGCGGATTCGCTATCGCCAAATCAAAACTCTCCGCTTTGAAAAGTTCTCTGTGTTTGCGATAATCGCCTTCCATGACGAAAATTTTTTCCGTCAAGCCGTTCAATTCGACGTTTCGCCTTGCCAAATCTGCCGCTCGTGAATTCAGCTCGACCGCGCAGATTTCTTTGACTTCATCCGCAATTAACAACGGAATTACTCCCGTGCCCGTGCCCAAATCCAAGACGCGGGCATTTTTTTTGAACTTCGGGAAATGCGCTATCAATACCGAGTCCATCGAAAAACAAAATTCTTTTTCGTTCTGGATAATCACGCGCCCCGATCTCATTAAATCATCAAGCCGCTCGCCTTCGCGCAATAAATTTTTCATTTCTTATAATCTCTTCGCGGTTGACGACGAGTTTTATCGCCGTGCGGTTTTGTCGGACGTTCGGGATGATTGTTGCGCTCAAAATTTTCCGTGCGGCTGTATCGACGATTGAAGGCGTCAACTCTGCGCGGACGCCCGTATTTCTCGGCAGGTTGCGGTTCGTCGAAAGTTTTAGTCTCTTCAACTTTCGGCGGCTCTTCGACCTGCGCGGGCTCTTCCACAGCTTCAAAATCTTCAGCGTTGACGGGCAAAATATCTTCCCAGCCGGCTACAACGGTTTTATTTGTGTCAAGAAGAATCGTCGCATTTCGCCGCGAAAAACTCACGGCAACAACTTTTCCTTCGCCCTCAGCCACAACTACTCTGCTGCCTTGTCGCGGTTTGAACGTCACGGTTTGTCGCGGACAATTCTCGCAGTACAAATCATTTTCGTATTTCAAACAGCACATCAGCCGCCCGCAGACGCCCGAAATTTTCGTCGGGTTGAGTGAAAGATTTTGATCCTTCGCCATGCGAATTGAAACGGGAATAAATTCTCCCAAAAACGTTGCGCAACAAAGCGGACGCCCGCAACCGCCCATGCCGCCCAAAAGTTTCGCCTCATCTCGGACGCCCACTTGTCGAAGTTCAATTCTCGTGTGGAAAATCGCCGCCAAATCGCGAACCAAATTGCGAAAATCTACTCGCCCGTCCGCCGTAAAGAAAAAAATTATTTTGTTCACGTCAAAGGTGTATTCCACATTGATTAATTTCATCGGCAATCTGTGTTCCGCAATTTTTTCCAAGCAAATTTCAAATGCCCGTTTTTCCGCCGCCCGATTTTCTTCGAGCATTATCAAATCGTCTTCGGTTGCTTTTCTTTGAATTTTTTTCAGCGGTACGCCCGGCTCCGATTCGATATTTTCTTCGTCGGCTAATTCTCGCGGCGCAAGGACAATTTTTCCGCACTCCAAGCCCCGCGAAGTTTCGACAATAACCCAATCGCCTTTTATCAATTCTTCTTCATTCGGTTCGTAAAATAAAAGTTTGCCCGCCTTTTTTAATCTGATTCCCAATATTTGCAAACAATTTCCTCCCTACTTTTGAAAAGTAGCAAACAGCAGTCGCGATCCTGCGTAAAAAATTTTTGAAGTAACGACCGCGCCGGTACGCAACGCTGCGCATTGCTAGCCTCGCTGATATATTTTTTTCATCTTCATCAAATACGCCTCTGCAAGTAGCCGCAAGTTCGCATTTGATTTTAATCGCTTGTGAAATTCCGCGCCTGTCTCTATCATCAAGAAAATTTTTCGTTCCGGAATTTTTATTTTGCTTAAGCGCGACGAAAGATCGGGATTTCTCAACTCCATAAAATCTGCAAAGCAAATGTCGCGCAAAAGTTTTTGTATGTGATTTAAAAAGTCCGAGAATTTATCTCGCGACCAATCGGCGACTTCCGCTCCGAATTTAAAAATTTCTTCGCTTGTGAGTTCTGCGCGGGAAATTTTTTCCAAAAGATTCAACGCCGTCTCTCGAAGTTCCGCGCCGCCCGAATCTTTTAAATTCAATGCCCGCCCCAAACTGCCGTCAGCTATCACAGATAAATTTTCTGCCGCCGTTTCTTCCGTTCCCTGCGAAATTAAAAAGTCGCGGATTTTTTTTGCAGAAATTTTATCGAAGTTCACGGTTAAACAGCGCGAACGAATTGTCATCATTAAACTTGAACGGCTCGCTGTCAGCAAAATGAAAATCGTTTGACTCGGCGGCTCCTCAATCGTTTTCAGCAGGCAATTTGCCGCCGCATTGTTCATCAGTTCCGCGCCGTCGATTATCATTACTCGCCGCGCAGAATTTATCGGACGAAGTGCCGCCTCGCTTTGCAAATCGCGAATTTGTCCGATTTTGATATTCCGCGCAGTTTTGGTTGCCTCCGCCTCGACGATATAAAAATCCGGATGAGTTTTCGCCGCGACCAGCCGACAATTTTCGCAGACGCCGCACGGCTCGCCTTCAACGGGATTTTCACACAACAAAGCCGCCGCGCAGATTTCAGCCGCAAGTCGCTTGCCGATACCTTCTTCGCCCGAAAAAATCACGGCGTGCGGAAATTTCTGCTCGGCAATATTTTTTTTGAGATAATCGGCAGTTGCCGCGTGCCCGATTAAATTTTTCCAACTCAATTTATAATTTTCCATTACATAAATAAATCAACCAGCATTCCGCGAATTGCATCATGCGACGCGATTATATCGAGTTGTGCCGATTGCCCCAAACGAATTTTTTCCGCCATTTCTTCCAATTTGAGATCAATTTTTCTTACCGTTGTATAAGCCCGTTGCCGCCCCATTCTGTCCCAGCCCGCCGAAGTATGCACTTCATACATGTTACTGACTGCCGCGCTTATGAAATCTTTTATCAGCGTCCGATATTGCTTCAACTCGTCGTAAGTCGGAGTTTTCGTCAGCCGCGACGCTTGATCGTCGATTTTTTTCAGCATTGCCTCCATTTCTTCATGAGGAATGCCTTCGTGTTGTTGTTCCATGAGTTCAGTTTCAAAACTCAATTCTCTGTCGATTGAATGATCGCTTGTGCCCCGCAAAAGTTCAAATGGCGACGCAGGAGCTCCCGCACTGCCGATTTTTACTGCCATTTTTATTCACCTCAAAAAAATTTACTCGTATTTCTCATTGACTTTGGAAGCCTGAGATTGTCGAATATACCAGTTGCCGCTGTCTTTAATCATAACGACTTGCCCTTTAAAAATCTGAACCTTAATTCGATTTCCCTGATAACGATCGCGAGCCGTCAAAGTATAATCGAAGGTACAAGAGTTTTCGTCCGAAGAAACCAACTTTATATCGGTGACTTCACTGCTTATTGTATCGGAAAAACCGGAGACATACGAATCGAAACTTCCCATTGCCTCACGCTGATTATGAGAAAAAGTTTCGTAAGCCGCACGATAATTCTTGTTGGTTATCGCTTTATGATAGTTTATGAACGCCTGCTTGGCAGAGTCGCCGTTATCGCCGCCGTTTTGAGATTCGCTTTGAACGAAACGCACACTGATATATTCAACTTTGTTTGTGGAGCTGTTAATCGCAAAACGCAACCAACAGGGATGTCCGTCGGCAGATTTGATTTGGTACTCGTAAAGCGTTTGATTGTCGTAAACTGTTTTCTCGCAATCGGTGCCGTATTTGTCAAAAATCTCCTGCGCGGGTGAACCTTCATGAATTCCGCGTGCCGTTGCATATGCAGACGACATTGAAACCAATGCGCTGATTTTCCCTTGACGAACAACAATTTCAATGTCTTTGAAAGTCAAACGTCGTCCGCCGTCACTGTCCGTGCTTACTGAAGAAGGTCTGCCAAGTTTCGCAGTAACTTTTTCCTCGCGGTCGTCTATCGCAAATTCTCCCAACGACAAATCTCTCGAATCCAATGCGCCCGTCAAAA
Organism: uncultured Selenomonadales bacterium; assembly: GCA_937877655.1. Lineage (GTDB taxonomy): Bacteria > Bacillota > Negativicutes > Selenomonadales > Selenomonadaceae > Quinella. Next base: position 6,169 of record CALFJC010000006.1, on the reverse strand, counting down.
GCTCGCTTGCGACAAATGCGCCGCCTGCCACTACGGCACCGGCTCTTGTTGCATTTCGATTGACGGGTGAACGATTGACGCCCGGATTGTTATTTCCCGACCTGCTGTTAAGTGCAACGTCGGCTATGTCCATTGCGGTATCGATTTTATCGGCATTTCTCATAACTTTTTTTGCCGTGTTACTTACACCTTTGCCCGCGCTTTTAAATGCACTTTTAACAGCTGCTCCGCCGCAACCGCTCGTTATCGCTACGAAAAAAATCATGAGAATGCTTAAAAAATTTTTCCGGCGCATTTCAATCACCTCACTACAAGTTTTTGAACCTCCCACAGCTTGGCTGGGGATTCTTGAGAAGTGCTTTTAAAAGTACACTTTTTTTAAAGTGGTAATCCTCCACATTTGAAATATATCTTTTAGCAGTATGAAAGTCAAGATGCGATTCATCCCCCGCTTGGCGGGAGTTTTCTCGCCTGTTTTGGATAAAATTTCGCCCGCAAATGTAAGAAGAGACTGCCGATTATAAATCAGCAATCTCTTCTGAAAAAGGTTTCCAAAATGCCGGTTCCTCCGTTTGTCTAAACCTGCTGCTCGCAGGTGGGTTCCCTAAGCTCGGTCTCTGTTACTTATTGCGAAAATAATTCTCCATCTTCCGAAATCAAATCAGGTTCCCTAAAATTTATGTAGGTCAGACATTAACTGATTCCTCGTACACCCCAGATTTTTCCTCCTTCGCGCAAATAATATCACGAAAATTTTTTTATTACAAGTCTTGACAACGCTTAATGTCAAAAAATTTTGGCTTATTGCCGCGCAGAAAATTTTTTATCAGCGATAAGATTTTTTGTAAATGTTCAACATGTCTTCGTCACTCAACGCAACGGGATCGAATTGCAAAAGGAAACCCATTGCGTCACGAGTATTTTGAACCATTTTCGGGAACTCGTCGGGCGAAATGCCGTAGTCACTCATTTTTAAATTGTTGACGCCGCAAGCCGCCTGCATTTCCTTAAGCGCGTCGATAAAATCTTCCGCCTTGTCCGCATTGACTTTGCCCATTGCCCGCGCCATCGCTATAAATTTTTCGTCGCAAGCGTGTTTCTCCACAAAATGTCCGAAATAAGCCAGCGAAATCATAATCAAGCCCGCGCCGTGCGGCAATTCGGGATGATACGCGCTCAATGCATGTTCAAGCGAATGCTCCGCCGTGCAAGCGCAAACGTCCATAGAAAATCCGCCGAGTGTATTCGCAAAAGCAACCTGTGTCCGCGCCTCAAGATTTTTTCCGTCATTGACGGCGACGGGCAAATATTTTGCGAGCTTTTCAATCGCCGTGAGTTCAATCATTGCCGAAGCCTCATTGCAAACGTTGGAAATGTAGCCTTCGGCGTTATGGAAAAATGCGTCGAAACCTTGATAAGCCGTAAAATGTTTAGGAACCGTCAACATGTAAAGCGGATCGACAATCGCCAAAACGGGAAAACTTCCGAAGAACGCCGTTTTCTCGTTGGTCTCAAGGTTTGTTATGACTGCGCCCGCGTCAACTTCGGAGCCCGTGCCCGCGCTTGTCGTTATCGCGACATACGGCAGAGCTTTTTCCGTCAAAGGTTGCTTGCCGCCTGTGCCGAAGAGAATAAAATCCCAAACGCGCCCGCTTTTTTGCGGAATCACGCTTGCGATAGCTTTAGCCGCGTCGAGTACCGAGCCGCCGCCCAAGCCGATAACGAAATCGCAATTATTTTCGCGCCCGAAGTCAACGCCCTCTTGAACTGCCGGTTCCGTCGGGTTCGCGCCGATTTTGTTATAGACAACAAACTCCGCGCCCCAAAGTTTCAGTTCGTCCTGCAATTTATCCAAACTGCCGTTCGTTTTTGTGGAGCGACCGTTGGAAATTACGATTAAAGCTTTTTTGCCGAGCGGAGCTTCTTTGTGCAATTCGCCGAGCTTGCCCGCGCCGAATAAAATTTTTGTCGGAATGTGCCAAGTAAACGCCATTCAAATCACTCTCCTAAATTTTTTTGTATTATTTCACTTTGAGTTTGCTCCGGTCAAGATAAATTTTTTTCACACAAATTTTTTAGGTGTCCTCGTCGGCTCTCGAAACGTTTTTTTGCAAATAAAAATCTCCGCATTTAAATCTTAATGCGGAGGACGAAACTTAAACTATACATTGAACTTAATTTTATTCACGGGATGAACCCGCGCAGATTTTGCGAACCGCACCCCATAAATTTCCTTTAGAAATTTTACTTACTTGTTGAATTCGCTTTCGATTTCAGAAATGAAACCGTCGCGAGTTTTGAAAACAAGCTTGGCAACTTTATCTTTGCCGCGATGATATTCGTATTCGGCACCGTCAGCGAGCTTTTTGACGGCGTCGGCAGTCCCGTAGGCGTCATTGAGGACGTATTCACTCATTCCGACCGCAACGCCTTCAGGGGTTTCGACTTCGCCGGTTGTCAAGCGAATGCTCTTGACGTTATTGTTACTGTCGACGTTTACAATCGCGCCGTTCATGAAGGTCAAGACTTCGCCCGCAGTTTCGACGGGCTCGCCGTAAGCTTCTTTAACTTCGTCAATGCTGAATCCGGGCACAATTCCGTTGAAGGAAATTTCGTCCATAGAATCGCGCATGGCTTTTGCGCCTTCGGAAATTTCTCCGACTTTTGCTTCGGCTTCAATTTTCATTTCGTCAGCCTTTTGAGCCGCCGCATCCTTAGCTTCATCGACTTTGGCAGAAGCTTCTTCGGTTGCTTGATTTGCCGCGTCTTTTACTTCGTCAACTTTAGCTTCGGCATCTTTTTTGACTTCGTCGGCTTTTGCCGTTGCCGCGTCTTTAGCCTCGTTGGCTGTTTGCTCGACTTTTTGCGCGGCTTCTTCAGCATCTTTCTTCGCGCCGTCCATAGCGTTATTGCCGCAACCTGCCGAAATAAGCATTGCCGCCAACATTAACGCTGTCAGAACTTTCTTCATGTCAATCAATCCTCCAAAACTTTTTTCTCCGCGCCGAACGAATGGCAACGGGAATTTTGATTATGTTACCAAAAGCAAGACAATCAATCAAGCAACAATCAGCCGAAAATATTTATAACGCCGATTGATGTTGGAAATAAAAAAAGTCTCGGCAAGATCGTCGAGGCTTTTCATTTACAAAAATGTTTTTTCTCCGCGCAGATTCATAAAAAATTTTTCAGCTTGGAGCGACAGAGAAATTTTTATTGCAACATTCCCAACACGAAAGAGCCGTTTTGATTTTCCTGTGCGAGCATGGCTTGTGCCGATTGACTCAAGATATTGTATTTCATGTACTCGGAAATTTCTTTCGCCATGTCGGCATCACGAATCACGGACTCGGAGCCTTGAGCATTTTCTCTCATCGTCACGACGTTTGCGAAAGCAGTTTCCAATCGCTGAAGATACGCGCCCATATTCGTTGCCTCATTTAACGCAGTTTCTATCGCGCTGTCTATGGTTCCGATTGCATCATTAGCTTTTTCTCTTGTTGTAACTTCGGTATCATCTAAGCCCAGAGATTTCGTTTGCATGTCGTTGATAAAAACATGTAAACGTTGCCCTGCGTGTGTACCGTGCTGAATCCAAAGCGAGTTTTTGAAAATTTTTTCAACTTTTACTTCCGGTATCGGATTTTTTACGGGATTTGGGATGGTGCCTTCCAGAAACTGCATATCGGGTCCATATCTGTCTTTACTAAGAAATATTTTACCGTTTGAGTCTCGTGTTAACATTAATGTATGATTCGAATCAACCAAAACTGAATTGGAAGCAACAGATCCATTTCTTGCAGCAACAATGCCTTCAAAGATTGCCTTTCCCAAATTTTTCGCACTGGTTACGTCTTTGACGCCAATGGTATATTCGCTGGCCTCACTATTAGTCACGCCGTTTTCTGATGTATTTGAGGAATTATCATATATTGATTGTTCAGCTGTTTTACTGGCATCGAAAAGAATATTCACATATTGCATGCAACCGCCGCATAAAATTGTAAAACCTTGCCCATGCAACGCGGTGGGATAAGAGCCGCTTACTTTCATTGCAGAAAAATTTAATTCAACAGAAAAACCTCCGGAACTGTTTCTTGTGAAACTTTTGTCTACAGTAAATTTCCATTCATCAGGCGCATTGGTGCCTCCACTCTTCATGCCCGGGCTCGTATTCTCTTTGGAATTGCTGCCTGCAGTAAAAGCACTTTTAATGTTTTGAACCGTATTATTTTTGCCGCCGGTACCGTTTTCAAAAGGTTTTGCCGCCCAACCGTATCTGCCGTCGAGAAGAATTTTTCCGTTATACTTTGTGCCGAGCGCGATGTCGTTAATAACTTCCCGTCGCTGATCAATTTCTTTTTGAATTATGCGGCGGTCGTCGTCGGTATTGGAGTCATTTGCGGCGTCAATCGCCAGTTCCTTCATGGTGCGCAAGTTTTGTACGATTTGGTCAATAGCTCGCTCGGCAGTCTTTACCATCGACGAACCGTTTTGAACATTTTGATCGTCTTGAAACAGACTGCGAATTTGTTCAAGCATTTTTTCGCTTATGGCGTAGCTCGAAGAATTTTCCTGTGCGCCGACGAATTTTTGTCCGCTGGCAAGTTTTGCCAAAGTATTGTCGGCTTGCTTATTGTTTTGGTTGAGTGCCCCCAAAGCAATTTGCGCTCCCGCATTGTACATGACCTTCATAGCCATAACAATTCACCTCCGTGTTTGATTAAAATTTCCTTTTCCACAAAAAATATCTTTATCCTTTGCAAAAAGCTTCCGTAAAAAATTTTTTGTGCTCTCAAAACTTCTCTGCGAAAATTTTTTGCCCGCGCCGGGAAAAATTTTTGGAAAAAAAATCTTGGGCAGGGAGAAAAATTTTTTGGGAAATTTAAGGCGGAGTTAAGAAAACGGCGATATAAAAGGAAAGTTGGTTTGAAAAAATTTTTTTGCGGGTATTGACAAAAGGGGAAAGCGGGTGTATATTGTGCAAGCTTGATTCACGGGGCTCCTTGAAAACTGAACAATGCATTTGCTAAATGTGCGGTCGAGAAATCGACCCCTTGAAACAAATAAATTCGAGTCAGACAACTCAAAGATTTTTTGGAGAGTTTGATCCTGGCTCAGGACGAACGCTGGCGGCGTGCTTAACACATGCAAGTCGAACGGAACCTTCGGGTTCAGTGGCGAACGGGTGAGTAACGCGCAGGTAATCTGCCGCGAAGACGGGGACAACGTTCCGAAAGGGACGCTAATACCGGATGTTGTGCGGAGTTCGCATGAACTTTGCATTAAAGATTTATCGCTTTGCGAGGAGCCTGCGTCCGATTAGGCAGTTGGTGTGGTAAAGGCGCACCAAACCGACGATCGGTAACCGGTCTGAGAGGATGAACGGTCACAATGGAACTGAGACACGGTCCATACTCCTACGGGAGGCAGCAGTGGGGAATATTCCACAATGGGGGAAACCCTGATGGAGCGACGCCGCGTGAGTGAAGAAGGGCTTCGGCTCGTAAAGCTCTTTTCTCAAGGGCGAATGACACTTTGGAAGTGTAGGGACGGTACTTGGGGAATAAGTCACGGCTAACTACGTGCCAGCAGCCGCGGTAATACGTAGGCGGCGAGCGTTGTCCGGAATTATTGGGCGTAAAGGGAGCGCAGGCGGGTATGCAAGTCTTACTTAAAAGTTCAGTAGTAAAGACTGTGATGGGTAGGAAACTGCATATCTTGAGAGCAGGAGAGGCAAGCGGAATTCCCGGTGTAGCGGTGAAATGCGTAGATATCGGGAGGAACACCAGTGGCGAAGGCGGCTTGCCGGACTGTGTCTGACGCTGAGGCTCGAAAGCCGGGGTAGCGAACGGGATTAGATACCCCGGTAGTCCCGGCTGTAAACGATGAGTGCTAGGTGTGGCAGGTATCGACTCCTGCCGTGCCGGAGTAAACGCAATAAGCACTCCGCCTGGGGAGTACGGTCGCAAGACTGAAACTCAAAGGAATTGACGGGGGCCCGCACAAGCGGTGGAGTATGTGGTTTAATTCGACGCAACGCGAAGAACCTTACCAAGCCTTGACATTGATTGAACGGTTATGAAAGTAACTTTTCCCTTCGGGGACAAGAAAACAGGTGGTGCATGGTTGTCGTCAGCTCGTGTCGTGAGATGTTGGGTTAAGTCCC
>CALFJC010000005.1 GCA_937877655.1 uncultured Selenomonadales bacterium | reverse complement strand
TGTATGAAAGTTCGGGATTTATCCGCGAAGGCGTTTTGCGCGAGATAATTTTGACGAACGGCGTTTGGGAAAACCTGATTGTGCTTGGAATGTTGGACAGAGAGTACTTAAAGGCATTTAGGAACTAAAAATTAGTTGATGCGCGGTTGTCACGTTAAAATTTTTGAACAATGAACCGCGAAAACTGTTCCGACGCTTTTTTCATCTGTATGAAAGTTCGGGATTTGTCCGCGAAGGCGTTTTGCGCGAGATAATTTTGACGAACGGCGTTTGGGAAAATCTGATTGTGCTTGGAATGTTGTACAGAGAATATTTTTCGTAAAAAAATTATCCCTCGACCGCGCAGGTTGAGGGATTTTTTATGTCAATCGTCAAAAAAATTTACACAGCCTTAGCCAAATCCTCGCCGAGTTTGCGGCATTCTTCAAGCGCGGCATCATCGGGAGCATTTTCGGCGATAACGTTGCCGACAAACTTTGCTCCCGCTTCTTTTGTACGTTCAGCCCAATTTTCCATCCATGCGCCGCCGCCCCAGCCGTAGGAACCGAACAAACCGACGGGCACGCCGTTAAGCTTGGCTTCGGCTTCGGTGAAGAAGGGCTCGAAAGAATCTTCTTCCAAAACTTCATCGCCCATAGCGGGGCAACCGAACAGAAAACCGTTATAATCAGCCATGTCAGCTGCGTTGAAGTCGTCGACTTGGAAAATTTCGACGTCTGCGCCGGCTTCTTTTGCACCTTCGGCAACGGCGTTCGCCATTTCTTCGGTATTGCCGGTGCCGCTCCAGAACACGACCGCAATTTTACTCATTAGAAATCGCCTCCAAAAAATTTAACTCTGAAAACGCGCCAATATTAACACAGCAACTTAGCCCGCGTCAATAAATTTTGCCAAAAGAAAATTGCGCAATGCTTAAATCGGTTGTATAATTCTTCTTAATTTAATTTTAATTTTTGGAGGAGATAAGATGCGGGAATTGCTCACTCGAATGCACGAGTGGATGACGCGATACATGAAAAGTTTTTATTCGGAAGACGCGGAAGTTCAGCAAGGAATCTTGATCAAGGAAAAACACACGGGTTATGTCACGGCAAATTGTGTGGAGCTTGCGAAATTTTTGAAGTTGCCGCCGCATGATGCGGAGCTTGCAGAAATTATCGGTTTGTTTCACGACGTGGGGCGTTTTCGGCAGTACAGCATTTATAAAACTTTCAACGACGCCGATTCGGAGGATCATGCCGACCTTGCGTTGAAAGTTATCGACGAGCTGGAATTTTTCAAGGAACTTTCCGCGCAGGATTATGAAATTGTGAAGTTTGCCATTCAAAATCACAACAAAAAAGTTATCGCGCCGACCGAAGACGCTCGGAAAGAATTTTTCGCCAAAATAATTCGCGACGCGGACAAATTGGATATTTATCGGGTGTTGGAACCGTTCTTGGCGCAAGACGCCGCCGACAAAATGCCGAATTTCATAAAATCGAACAGCAGATTGGTTGCGGAGATAAGTCCCGACTTCGTAGAAAATTTTGTGACGGGCGAGCAAGCCGACTACAGAAAAATTCGCACGAACGGCGACAGGAAAATTGTTCGGCTCATGTGGATTTACGACATAAATTTTTCTTGGACGATGAAAAAGATTGTCGAGCGCGGTTACATTGAAAAAATCGTATCAAACCTGCCGATGGACGAAAAAATTGCGGAAGGCGTCCGCCGTTTGAAACTTCACGTTGAGGAGAAACTTAAAACGTAAGGAGGTTTTTAAAATGACAGAGCAGGAAAAAATCAATCAGCAACTTAAAAACCAAATCGATTCACAAGATGCACGGTTGGATAAAGCTTTGAGTAATTTTGATATTAAATTTAACATGATGATGAATGAACTGCGTCAGCAACGCGAAGATATTCGTGAAATTCGTCAAGACATGAAGAACATGCAAGCCAAACACGATGCCGATATACGCGAATTGCAGAAAAGACAAGATGCGGCGCAAGCCAAACACGATGCTGAAATGCACGAGATGAACGAGCGATTTTACAATAAGATTGACGAAAACTTTAAAACGTTGTCGAATCAGATTCACAATAATTTCGTTCAAACGATGTTGGGCTTCGGAGCGATAGCGGCGGCGGTCGGCGGCATAATCATTGCGGCGTTTAAATCTTAACCTTTTAAAGGAGTTTTGACATGATAAATTTTGTACAGCAGGAGATTGAATCAGATTTAAAGGCGGGAAAATACACGGAGGGAATTCACACGCGTTTTCCGCCCGAACCGAACGGCTATTTGCATATCGGACATGCGAAATCGGTTTGCTTGAATTTCGGGCTTGCGCTCCATAACGGCGGACTTTGCAATTTGCGTTTCGACGACACCAACCCGACCAAAGAAGACGTTGAATTTGTCGATTCGATTCAAGAGGATATTAAATGGCTGGGCTTTGATTGGGGCGACAGGAAATTTTTTGCGTCGGATTATTTCGGCAAGCTGTATGATTATGCGGTTGAGCTGATAAAGCGCGGCTTGGCTTACGTTGACGATTTAAGCGCGGAAGAAATTAAAAAATATCGCGGCACATTGACGGAGGCGGGCAAGGAAAGTCCTTATCGCAACCGTTCAATCGAAGAAAACTTGGATTTGTTCAAGCGCATGAAGGACGGCGAGTTCCCGGACGGCTCGAAAGTTTTGCGGGCGAAAATCGACATGGCAAGCCCGAATATAAACATGCGCGACCCCGTCATTTACAGAATCACGCGCTCGACTCATCATCACACCGGCGACGATTGGTTGATTTATCCCATGTACGATTTTGCACACCCGCTTGAAGATGCGATAGAAAATATTACTCATTCGGTTTGCACATTGGAGTTTGAAGATCATCGTCCCTTTTATGATTGGCTGTTGGATTCTTTAGGCTTTGATCCGAACACGCGCCCGCGTCAGATTGAATTTGCGCGCCTTGATTTGACAAACACAATCACGAGCAAAAGAAAGCTTCGCCAGCTTGTCGAAGAAAATTATGTTCGCGGCTGGGACGATCCGCGTATGCCGACTTTATGCGGCTTAAGGCGCAGAGGATTTACTCCGGCGGCGATTAAAGATTTTTGCGAAAGAATCGGCGTCGCCAAAAGCAACAGCGTTGTTGATATTTCAATGTTGGAACACTGCGTCCGCGAAGATTTGAATGAAAATGCGGACAGAGTTATGGCGGTGCTTGACCCGTTGAAAGTTGTTTTGACCAACGTTGAAGAAAATTCCGTTGAGTATCTGACGGCAGAAAATCATCCCAAGCGAGGCGGCAATCGCTTTGTACCTTTCACGCGAGAAATTTTCATTGAGCGGGAAGATTTTATGGAAGATGCTCCGAAAAAATTTTTCCGTCTCAAGCCCGGCGGCGAAGTTCGTTTGAAATACGCTTACATTATCAAATGCGAGGAAGTCATTAAAAATTCTGCGGGCGAAGTTGTCGAGCTCCGTTGCACAATCGATCCGACTTCAAAATCGGGCGGCGCGACTGCAAACAGAAAAATCAAGGGCACGATTCATTGGGTAAGCGCGAAATTTGCCTTGCCCGCCGAAGTCCGACTTTATGATTATCTTTTGACGACCGACGCGCAGGGAAATTTGCCTGAAGATTTTATCGCCGCACTCAATCCCAATTCGTTAATCGTTAAGCAGGCGTTGATTGAGCCGAGCGTTCGTTGGACGGCGGCGGGAACTCATTATCAATTTTTGCGGCTCGGATATTTTGTCGTCGACCCCGATACCACAGCCGAAAAATTGATTTTTAATCGCGTCGTCGGCTTGAAAGATACTTGGGCAAAAGTTAAAGCGAGGTGATTAATTATGCCGAAAATTCCAAAGGGCTTGACCGATAAAGACATGGTAAAAAATTATGTCGAGGAAGAAACCATCGAACAACAACTTTTGACTGCCGCGAAAAAAGCCGAAAAACTCCGCTTGGTTGCCGAAGCCGAAGCTCCGCCCGCGCCGCTTGCAAAGGCAGGTTTTACGCCCGAACTTACCGACAAACTCGGCAGAGAACTTCTCGCGCTGAAAATCGAACTGTCAAATGCGGGCGTCAAAAGTTACAACTTCAAAATAAAACGCGACGGCGAAAAAATAACTTTAACCGTCGTTGATAAAAAAATTTTTTAAGGGGATCTTTTAATGGACACTATGACTTATGTGGCGATTGCGATTTTCGTAACCGCCTACGCGCTGATAATTTCCGAAAAAGTTCACCGCACGGTAGTCGGACTTTTCGGCGCAATGCTGATGATTTTGCTTGGAATTTTGGATCAAGAAACTGCAGTTCATCACATTGACTTCAACACAATCGGACTTTTGATGGGCATGATGATTGTTGTCAACATTACGAGCGAGACGGGGCTTTTTAATTTCTTGGCGATATGGGCAGCAAAAAAAGTTAAGGCGCAACCCGTCAAATTGCTTGTCGCTCTGAGTACTTTAACCGCCGTTTGCTCCGCGCTCCTTGACAACGTGACGACCGTCCTTTTAACCGTGCCGATAACTTTTAATATCGCCGCGCAGTTGAAAGTTGACGTGAAACCGTTTTTGATGGCGCAAATTATCAGCTCGAATATCGGCGGCACGGCAACGCTTATCGGCGACCCGCCGAATATTATGATCGGCTCGGCTGTCGGCTTGAGTTTCGGAGACTTCGTTTTGAACATGACGGCTGTTTCGATTTTAATTTTTATCATAACCGTTGCAATCATGGTTTTGATTTATAAAAACGATTTGCACACCAAACCCGAACTTCAAGATAAAGTCATGCGCCTCAATGAACACGAACAGATAACGGATCATCTTCTGCTGAAAAAATGTTTGTTCGTTTTGGCAATAACAATTTCGCTCTTCGCATTTCACGGAATGTTGGGGCTTGAATCGGCGACGGCGGCTTTGACGGGCGCGAGCCTTTTGCTCCTGCTGACTTTCCATCGCAACGAAGAAATGATCGCCAAAATGTTAAGCAAAGTCGAATGGCTTGCGATATTTTTCTTCGGCGGCTTGTTCATTTTGGTCGGCGCGTTGGTTGAAAAGGGCGTCATAAAAATGTTGGCGGAAATGGCAATGGAAATTACGCAAGGTGACCTCACTTTTACCGCGATAGTTATCATTTGGATGAGTGCGATTGCTTCTGCGTTTATCGATAATATTCCGTTCGTGGCGACGATGATCCCGCTGATTAAAGACATGGGACAAATGGGCTTGACGAATCTTGATCCGTTGTGGTGGAGCTTGGCACTCGGCGCGTGCTTGGGCGGCAACGGAACCTTAATCGGCGCGAGCGCAAACGTCGTTGTTGCATCAATGGCGGCGCAACGCGGCAGAGCAATTTCTTTTATCGGATTCATGAAAGTTGCTTTCCCGCTCATGATTCTCTCGATAATTATTTCAACCGCTTACGTTTATCTTCGCTACTTATAAAAAATTTTTTTCAAGGTCGGCGAGCTCTTTTGAGTTTGTCGACCAATTTTTTTGGAGGTTCTCATGAAAATTTATCCCGACACAAAAATTTATATTATTTGTCCCGGCAAACAACATTCCGGCGGTCCCGAACTTTGTCATCAACTTTGCTCTCAATTAATCAGTCTGGGCGTTGACAGTAAATTAATTTACATTTATACCCCGGCTTCTTTCAAAAGCGACCCCGTCCATGATTTTTATAAAAAGTATCATCTGCCATATGCATTTAATTTTGAAGACGAACCAAAGAATATTTTAATTATGCCCGAAATTTTTACCGGATATTTTTATGCTGTCGATAAAATTCAATGTGTAATTTGGTGGTTGAGTGTTGACAATTATTTGAAGAGTATTCAAGAGATTTTTCAGTATTTTTATCAAAATTCACTTGCAGCACCATTAACGAAAATTTTTTCTTTCCATAAGGCGGACAACGAAATTGATCATTTTGCTCAATCGGAATATGCACGACAATTCGTCAAACTTAACGGCGTGCCCGACGAAAAAATTCACATGGTCGAAGATTATTTGAGGCAGGACTTTTTAAGCAGAGCCGCGCAGGTTGATTTGAGTATGAAAAAAAATATTGTCGCTTTCAATCCAAAGAAAGGCTTTGAAGTCACGCAACAACTAATTGAGCTTGCGCCCGATATTGATTGGCGACCGATTGAAAACATGACTCCCGCGCAGGTTCAAAAACTTTTGGCGGCGGCGAAAATTTATATTGACTTCGGCAATCATCCCGGCAGAGATAGAATTCCCCGCGAGGCGGCAATTTCGGGTTGCGTCGTCATTACAGGCAGGCGCGGCGCGGCGGCTAACGACATTGACATAAACATTCCCGCCGAATTTAAATTTGACGAAAAGACAACCGAGCCGCAAGGAGTTATCAAAAAAATTCGCGAAGTCTTTGAAAATTTTCCTGCCGCTTACGAAAAGCAAGCCGCTTATCGCGCAAGAATTTTCGAGGATAAAAATCGTTTCACTGAAGAAATAATTCTTGCCTTTGAGATAAAAAATTTGCCGCCGCCGAGCGTCGCGATGATTCAAGGTGTCGGCGAGAAAAGTTTTTTGCTTGCCAAAGAACTTTTTCGCAACAAAAATTTCAGACCGAGTTTTATTGTCGATGATGTGATGGCGTCAACAAAAATTTCCGACAAACTTATTTTCCGCGAACAAAATCGAAATTATCTGCGCGTCGGACAAAATTTTATCGAGATTATCACGCGGGAAGATGCAAAATTTCTGTATCTCGAAGGGCGAATAAAAAAATTTGCATTGATTGACCCGTCGGACGCGGAAATTTATGATTTGCAAAGATTTTATGAGCCAAAAGCTGAGGATGTTTTGATTTATGAACTTGACGGCTGAAAATATTGGTGTAACAATCGGCGGAAAAGAAATTTTGCAGAATGTGAGTTATGAATTTCCTTCGGGCAAACGGACGGCGATAATCGGCGCGAACGGCGCGGGCAAATCGACACTGTTAAAGGTTTTGTGCCTTCTCAACGAAAAATTTTCGGGAGTCGTGACGCTCGGCGGAAAAAATTTGCGCGAAATCGGCAGAAAAAAACTTTCTAAAGTAATGGCAATACTTCCGCAAGAAAAAGACGCGCCGCAAGATACCACCGTTCGGCAATTAGTTTCCTTCGGACGCTTTCCGCACAGAAAATTTTTCGGGGGCTTTTCTGCAGAAGACGAATCCGCCATAAAAAATGCCCTTGAACTGACGAAGTTGACCGAGTTTGAAAATCGGCAAGTTGCAAGTTTATCGGGCGGCGAAAAACAACGCGCTTGGCTTGCAATGACGCTCGCGCAACGTCCGAAAATTTTATTGCTTGACGAGCCGACAACTTATCTGGACATTGCGAATCAACTCGAAGTCATGGATATTATTTCAGACGTAAACAAAAAATTTTCCACAACAATTATCATGGTTTTGCACGACATAAATCACGCCCGCCTTTACAGCGACGAAGTTTTGATTATCAAGGATAAAAAGGTTTTCGCGGCAGGAAATCCAAAAAAAATTTTAACCGCGCAGGTTTTGGGCGAAGTTTTTAACGTTGAGGCTGATATTTTTAAAAATTCTACAGGCGAAGAAATTATTTTTCCAATTAAAAGGAGGTTGAGCCGTGAGTTTTGATAAATTTGAACTGACCGATAACGTTATGTACGTCAAAGGCGTCGGACCGCGACGGGCGGCGGCTCTTGCAAAGCTGAATATCGTTACGAAATACGATTTACTCACTCATTACCCGCGAACTTACGAAAATCACAGCAGTTTAACTAAAATCTGTGACATTTTCACGGGAGAAACGGTTTTGCTCGTCGGAAAAATCTTCAACATAACTTCCCGCGAGGCACGCAACTTGACGATCATTGAGGCTTGGCTCGCCGACGGCACCGGTTACATTAAATTGACGTGGTTTAATCAAAAATATTTGCTGACGAAATTAAAAGACGGCATGAAACTTTTTGTTATCGGCAAAGCTAAAATTGATCGTTGGTCGGACGGACTTGCAATGAGTTCAATCGACAGTTTCGAGATACTCGACGACGATGAAGAGCCGGAGCTCGGAATCACACCGATTTATTCTTCAACCGCCGCGATAACTCAAAAAGTTTTTCGGACGGCGTTAAGAAATCTCTTGGCACAAATGCCGCCGCTGAAAGAAATTTTGCCGCGAGAAATTTTGGAAGAACAAGATTTAATTTCGCTGGACGAGGCGATAAGAACGATTCATTTTCCGAAAGATTACGCGACACTCGACTTGGCAAGGCGGCGATTGGCATTCGACGAATTGTTTTTGATTCAATGCGGGCTGATGTTGATAAAAAAACAAACTCAAGACGAAAGATTGGGCATAAGCCACAAGAAAAACGGCAAACTCGTTAAAGCCGCGCTTGAAAAATTGCCTTTCGAGTTGACAAAAGATCAGAAAAAAGTTTTCCGCGAAGTTTCAAAGGACATGGAAAGCAAATTGCCAATGCGCCGATTGATTCAAGGCGACGTTGGTTCGGGAAAAACGGCGGTAGCTTTATTGGCACTCGTTAAAACTGTCGAAAACGGTTTTCAAGGCGCGTTTATGGCACCGACAGAAATTTTAGCCGTTCAACACTACGAAAAGTTCTCAAATCTGCTGAATGACTTGGGAATTCGCGTCGGACTTTTAAGCGCGAAGGTCACACGTTCAAAAAAATTGCGTGAAGAGCTTTATCAAAAAATTTTTTCGCACGAATTGGATATAATCATCGGAACGCACGCGCTGATTCAAGAAGGAGTAAAATTTTCAAAGCTCGGCTTGGTTGTCACTGACGAACAACACCGCTTCGGAGTAAATCAACGCTCGATGCTCGAAAAAAAATCGGACACATTGCCCGATATGTTGGTTATGACGGCAACGCCGATACCGCGCACAATGACTTTGACGGTTTACGGCGATTTGGACGTTTCGCTGATAAAAGAGTTGCCGCCGGGACGCAAGCCGATAAAAACTTTTACAAGAAATATCCGCAGTCGAAAAAAAATTTATGAATTCGTCCGCACAGAAATTTCGGCAGGGCGACAAGCTTACGTTGTTTGCCCGCTGATTGAACGGAGCGAGTCTGAAACTCTTGCCGACATTGAATCTGCGGAAGAAATTTTCGACATGTTAAGCAAAGGGATTTTCCGCGACGTAAATTGCGCACTTCTTCACGGAAAAATGAAACCGCGTGATAAAGATGAGATCATGGAAAAATTTCGCGACGGCAAAACAAAACTTTTGGTTGCGACGACGGTTATTGAAGTCGGCGTTGATGTGCCCAATGCAAGCGTTATGGTTGTCGAACACGCAGAGAGATTCGGGCTGGCGCAACTTCATCAACTGCGCGGAAGAGTCGGGCGCGGCTCGGATAACTCTTTTTGCATTTTAATTTCCGACAGCAAAGCCGATATTTCCAAAGCGCGGCTTGAAACTATGGAGGCGACGAACGACGGCTTTAAGCTCGCCGAAGAAGATTTAAAACTGCGCGGACCGGGACAATTTTTCGGCGAAGCGCAACACGGTTTGCCCGATTTGAAAATTGCAAATGTCTTTCGCGACTTGGATATTTTGATTCAAGCCCGCGACGCCGCCGAGAAATTCATTACCGACGAAGAAAATCTGAATTACTTCGCGAACTTGCGAAAAAATCTCGCGCTTGCTTACGGCGATAAATTCAACCAAATCACTGCCAACTAAAAAATTCCCCCCGCACTTCTGCAGGGGGATAATTTTTTTGATTTTCATAATGAATTGTTGGTAAGAGAATTAATCGTCTGTTCGAGCTTGCGAATTTTTTCAATAAGCTCCGGAACTTTTTTCAAAGCCGCTTGATGTCGGAGCCAGTCGCTGTGACTTTGAATCGGGAAACCGCAACCGAAAAATCCTTCCGGCATACTTTTTGAAATTCCCGACCGCGCCGCATAAACCGAATTTCCGCCGATTGTAATATGCCCGACAGTGCCGACTTGTCCGCCGAAAGTCACGTTATCGCCAACCGTCGTCGAGCCCGATATTCCCGTCTGCGCCACAATCAAACAATTCGCGCCGATTTTGCAGTTGTGCGCAATGTGAACGAGATTATCAATCTTTGTGCCGTGCCCGATAATCGTCGAGCCCATTGCCGCCCTGTCAATGCCGACGTGCGCTCCAATTTCCACGTCGTCTTCGACAATCACGTTGCCGACTTGCGGAATTTTTGTGTGGACGCCGTCTTTTGTCGTGAACCCGAAGCCGTCCGCGCCGATAACCGCCGAACTGTGAATCACACAACGCTTTCCGATTTTGCAAAACTCTCGGACGGTTGCGCTTGAATAAATTACGGTGTCTTCCTCAATCGTGACGTGCTGCCCGATATAAACGTGCGGATAAATTATCGCGCCGCTTTTAATCTCCGCGCCGTTGTCGATAACCGCGAATGGCATAATCGTTGCGTCGTCGGAAATTTTAACGTCCTTGCCGAGATGCGCTTTGGGACTTATGCCTTTTTGAATTTCCAATTTCGGCATAAACATTTCAAGCAATTTTGCGAAGGCGGCTCGCGGATCTGAAACTTTAATCGCGGGCTTCGGAAAATCTTTTATGTCCGGCGGAATTAACACTGCCGACGCCGCGCAGATTTTTGCTTCGTCAAGATGCGGCGGCACGGCAAAAGTTAAATCGCCTGCGCGGGACATCGGGATATTCGACAGCCCGCAAATTTTTGTTTCGCCGTCTCCCGCGAGTTCGCCGCCGACAAGTTCGACAATTTCTTTTAAAAATTTTTCCATACTCATCGCCCGCTTACTGCATTTTTTTAATAACGTCGTCAGTCACGTCAACCGCGCCGTGAAAAATCATTTTGTCGCTCGCAGAATTGCTTATGACAACGTCAATATTTTTTTCTTGCGAAACTTCCGCAATCACAACGTCCATACGACTTCTTATCTGTGTGGCGTAACCCTGATTTATGCTCTCGATTTTGCGTTGAAATTCCATTTGAGCTTTGGCGGCTTCTTCTTCCGTCAAATCTTTATCGCCGTAATCTTGTTGAAATTTCTCTTGCGCTTCTTTGATTTTGCCTTCCGCATCTGTCATCAAAGTTTTTACTCGCGGAGCTTCCGCCATAACTTTATCAATGTCCACACTGCCGATTTGCGCCTGTCCGCAACCTGTAAAAATCAACGACGAAGCCAATAACGCGACTGCCGCCAATTTCTTTGCAAAATTCATTTATATCACTCCTTTTCAGGTTATAGGTTATAGGTTTTAGGTTATAGGTGATAGCAAAGTCCTAAAACCTAAAACCTAAAACCTAAAACCTTTTAAAGTCTGTTCATTTCCTTTATTAAATCCTCTGTCAAATCCTTGCAATTTTTGCCCGCGATAATCACTGCGCCGACTCCTTCGGGCTGTTGAAGTTCAAAATTTTTTTCGACGCCGCGACTCAAAACTTTATCGCTCGGAACGGATTCATGTTTGACGAAAACCATTTCCAACCGATTGACTGCCGCGAGCATCGTTGCCTTGTCGACAATCGAATCCAAAATTTTTTTCTCAAGCTCGGCGCGTTCGGAACTTACCGCTTGCAATTCGGTTAAAAGTTCGCGGCGTCTGTGTTGCCGATTTTCCATTTCGCGCAAAGAATCTTCCATAAGTTTTTTGTTGCGCTCGGTGACGTCGGCTTCTTTTTGCCGCGCCTGCTCCTCGACTTCCAGACGAAGTCTTTCCGCTTCGGCTTTGAGTTTTGTTTCTTCTTCAGCTATCGATTCTTCGGCGTATTTTTCAATCTCCGCCGCCCATTTTTCCAAAAGTTCGCGCTGAAGATTATTCCTTTCCAACTCAACCCGTTCAAAATTTTTCTTGAGTTCGTTAATCTGCTCGTCCGTCAAACGAAGATTATCTGCGTTTTGCAATTTCAACTGAATGTTCAACTGCTCGTTGGAATATTCCGCAATAATTTTATCGCGCTCTTCAATGTAATGCGGCTCGGATTTTTTGCGATAATCTTCCGCCGCCTTCTTCTTTTTCATTTCAAGCTCGGCAAGCTGACTTATGACGATCTGCGCATTTTTTTGCCAAGCCGCCTCGTCAAAAACTTCGGTATTGGTTTCGGGCGGTTGCGGTTTCGGCAATTCGGTAATTCGCATCGCCTCGTTCAATTCAAGTCGCAAGCGAAGTTCCGTTGCACAAAGATAATCAAGTTGTTCGCCGTCGGGATGAGCCGCTTTGATTTTTTCCATGTCGATTATTCCGAAGCCGCGAATTTCCTTCCGCGCAGGTTTTTCGATTTTATTTTCCGGCGGCTCGGCGGGAAGCTCCGGCGTTCGATAAAAGTAAAGTCCGCCGCCGATTAATGCCGTCATTATCGCCGCCGCCAATACTTTATAAAACACAGCCGCCGCCTCCTAATGAAAAAGGGACAAGCGGAAAGGGAAAAGGGAAAAGTTCAAAACTCTTATCCCTTATCCCATATCCCTTGTCCCTTAACAAAAATTATTTCTTGTTAAGTTGCGCGATAACTTCTTGAGTAATATCTTGTCCGCCGTAAACGACAGCCGCTTTGGCGAGAACAACGCTCAAACCTCTTTTGTCGGCAACCGCTTTAATTGCTGAATCAACGGAGGCAATGACGGGCGCAAGGAGATCTTCGCGCTTTTGAAGAATTCTTTCTTGACATTGAATGTAATAATCCTGTTTCTCCTGATCGTTCATGCCCGCAGATTTTTCGTCGAATTCTTTTTTGATCTCGTCGATTGCTGTTTTCAACTGATCGTCAAGAGTTTGCATGTCGGGATGCTGAATCATGATTCGATCATATTCCACGACGCCGACCGAAGACGAGCTTGCCGCCGACGCGATATTTCCCGTTTGCGTCAAGGCGATTGCTACCACACTGCCGATAAAAATTACCGCGATTAAAATGCTGACGATCTTGACTTGCTTTTTTTCCAATTTTATCATTACACAACTCTCCTTAATTTTTGACGCCGCCGATTATATCAGACGGTTTTTCCCTTTGCAAATTAAAAATCCCTTACAAATCAGCCGCTCATGATTGCTCCCTCCAAAATTTTTTGAATGATTGCTTGCGCCTATCTTACCAGATAAATTTCAGATATTCAAGACGCCGAAAAAATTTTTGCAGGGAGAAAATTTTTTTGCTATCATAAGGAAAATTTAATTTGGGACGACGATAAATTTGGTGAGAAAAATTTTTTGAGGAGGAATTTATCATGTTCAAATTTAAGAGATGGAAGAAAAAATTTTTGGCGACGATCTCGGCGGCGGCGGTAGGTTTTTCGCTGACTTTCGGGACGCCCGCCGTTGCTTCGGCTTCTCTGCTTGAATCGGCAATAGGAATCGGAATTCAAGGTGCGGCATTGAGTGCCCAGATAAATGCGAACATCAAACATTTCAACGAAACTGATGAAGGGCGGCAGGAACTTTATCAAAGTTTCCGCGAAAAATACGGCGTCAGCGACAATCCCGAATACAACGCGCAGTTGGAAAGAGTTATGGCGAATTTGACACGCGGCGTGGCGGCTGTCGATCCGACGATTAAAGACAAGCCCTATATTTATTTTGTCTCCGCGCAGAGTTCCGTTAATGCCGCCTGTTCAATGGGACATGTCATGATGGTCAACGCGGGCACTTTCCAAAAAATTACAAACGAAGACGAAATTGCGGCGATTGTCGGGCATGAGATGGGGCACGGGCAGAAAGATCATGTCGCCAAAGGAAATAAAAAACGCATTCAAAAAATAGTTACGGCTTCTCTTGCGGGCGCGGCAGTCGGCGCGACAATAGGCGGCGGCGCGATAACTTCGGCAGTGACAAATGTTGCTCTGAATCATTCCATTGCTCACGGCGACAGAAAACATGAAACTGAAGCCGACTTGCTCGGTTTTGATTACATGATTAACACGAATTACAATCCCGGTGCCTGCGCGGCTGTCATGCAAAAATTTGTGGAGATGAGCAGCAAAGAAAAACGCTCGGCTATGGAAAAAATTTTTATCCCGTCCGATCATCCCGACAGCGACAAACGCCGCGATGCTTATGTTAAAAAACTTTACGAATACAGCGGCAAACACGCAACCGCCGCTGACGGCGTCGTTACCGTCAACAAAAAAACTTTTATAACCGTTGCGCCTTCGGGCGACATGTCGAGTGCCGAGCGTTCTTATTTTGTTTTGGGAAATTTGGCAAGTGCTTATCACAAAGGACAAAACAAATATGATGCGACAGTTCAAAACGGCGTAGTTATGTTGGGCAATCAGCCGATTATCGCGCCCGTCGAAGGTGACGAAGACGCTTGGACAATCGCCGACAGATTGAACGCCATCAAATAAAAAATTTTTCCCGAAAAAAATCGCGGGGCTTTTCGGAGCTTCGCGATAATTTT
>CALFJC010000004.1 GCA_937877655.1 uncultured Selenomonadales bacterium | reverse complement strand
CGCGAAGATTTTTTTCAGCGCGAAACCTTCAATCTCGGCAGGTAAATTTTCCGCAAAATGAAGTTTTTGCGCCTGTGCGGCGATTTTGTTTTTAAGTTCGTCTCTCAAAAAATTTCAACTCCACATTTTGGCTTTAAGCACGTCGTAATAATTTTTGTCGTCGAATTTGACAATCTGCGCGGTTGCAGTCGCCTTGCGAACAACAACATCATCATTCGGCTGGATTTTGTGGCTGACTTGCCCGTCAAGCGTAACGATAACATCTTGCATTGCGGAAATTTTTATCAAAACTTCTTCGTCCTCGTTGACAATCAGCGGTCGCATTTGAAAAGTATGTGCGCAAATCGGCGTTAAAAGCAAGGCGCGAATATTCGGATTGAGAATCGGACCGCCCGCACTCAATGAATAAGCCGTTGAACCCGTCGGGCTTGAAACAATAATTCCGTCCGCCTTGTAATCCATCAAATGCGTTTTGTCTATGTAAAGACCGAGCCGCAACATTCGAGCGACGCCGCCTTTGGTTATCACAACGTCGTTAATCGCGTTGCCCAAAAATTTTTCTCCAAGTTCGTTGCGAATATAACCGCTCAATAAAAGTCGCCGCTCAACCCGATATTGCCCCGCCAAAATTTTTTCAAGCCGCCCTTCCAATTCTCGCGGCTCAATATCTGCCAAAAATCCCAACGTTCCCAAATTAATTCCGCAAACCGGAACGCTTTGATCCCCGAATCGCCGACAAACTCCGAGTAAAGTTCCGTCGCCGCCGATTGAAAGTGCAATATCGACATGAACACGCTCAACGCACGGCAAACCGTATTCTTCCTTGCGAAGTTGCCGCGCCTCCGTTGCGGGCATGACCAACCGCACATTTTTATTCTTGTAAAAATTAAAAATGCGCTCCACTATCTCGCCCGCCTGCCGCTTGCTCATATTCGGGAAAACCGCAATTTGCATCATGCCCGCATCAACTCCAAACATCGCGCCGAAAATATTTTGTCTCGCAATCAGCCCAATTCCTCATGCGCCGATTCAACAACCGATAAAATTTCTTCCGCCAAATCAATTTCTCTCGCCGCAAAATTTTTCTTCAGATAAGCCAGATATTCAATGTTTCCTTCGGGACCTTTGACGGGCGAAAAATTTATCCCGCAAATTTCAAAGCCCAAGCTCGCCGCGAAGTTCAAAACTTTTTCGACAACCGCCGCATGAATTTTTTTATCACGGACGACGCCTTTTTTCCCGACGTTTTCGCGTCCCGCCTCGAATTGCGGCTTTATCAATGCAACGACTTCGCCCGATTCTTTCAGCAAATCATACACGACCGGCAAAACTTTTTCCAGAGAAATAAACGCCACGTCGATTGAAACAAAATCCAATTCGTCCGAAATATCTTTCCGCGTGACGTTGCGAATATTCGTCCGCTCCATGTTGACGACTTGAACATTACTGCGAAGTTTCCAAGCCAGTTGTCCGTAGCCGACATCAATCGCATAAATTTTTTTCGCGCCGTGTTGCAACATGCAATCTGTAAAGCCGCCCGTCGACGCTCCGACATCCGCCGCAATTTTCCCGCTTAAAATTATTTTGAACACGTCGAGAGCCTTTTGAAGTTTCAAGCCGCCGCGACTCACAAAAGGCATTTCTTCGCCGAGAATTCTAATCTCCGCGTCAACGTCAATCAAAGTGCCCGCCTTGTCGATTTTTTGCCCATTGACCAAAATTTTCCCCGCCATAATCATTGCTTTGGCGCGGGCGCGACTCTCAAAAAAATTTTTCTCCGTCAACAAAACGTCGAGCCGTTCTTTCATACGCTTAACCTTTCCAAAATCAAGCCGCCGCGACTTACAAAAGGCATCTCTTCGCCGAGAATTCTAATCTCCGCGTCAACGTCAATCAAAGTTCCCGCCTTATCGATTTTTTGCCCGTTGACTAAAATTTTCCCCGCCATAATCATAGCTTTGGCGCGGGCGCGACTCTCAAAAAAATTTTTCTCCGTCAACAAAACGTCAAGCCGTTCTTTCATGCCTTGAACCTTTCCAAAAAAAAGGCGACTCGGCTAAGTGTCGCGTCGCCCCGAAAAATTTTTATCCGTCAAAACTCAGTTAAAATCTTTACCTTCGACAATCAAAAGCGCGTTGTAATATTCAACCTCAACCACCGAACCGACGGGAATAATTTCCCACATGGGGTTGGCGTTCACGAAATGCATATCCTCAAGACTCATGCCGTCCGCCGTGTAAGAGACGCGCTCCGCAATGTAATATTCTCTTTTGTCGCCGCTCTTGCGGAAATGAATCGTCGCCACGTCGTAGGAAAGGCTCTGAATGTCTTTTGGCATAATCGAATAATCGCGGTACCAATCGATAAGAGCGTTGCGTCCTTTATCGCTGTATCTCATGCAGAAATCCGCGGTAAATTCGGCGTTGCCCTCAAAATGCGAAGAGACACTTACGCGGGCAGTGTCGAAATAAATCATGTTGTCGTTGTCGTCGGTGTAAATTTGCTCCCAACCCGCCGCCAAAGCCGTCGCCGCGCTCATCATGATAACAAGCAACGTCGTCAAGAAAACTTTTCTCATCACAAACAACTCCTTAGAAAAAATTTTTTAAGCGGCAATTTTATTCTGCAGACACCTTGCAATTCCTTTCGCGAAAAAATTTTTGGCGATTATTTTTTCCTGCCGATTAAAAATCTTACCATCCCGCGCAGAAAATCCGCTTCACTGTCGAAATTTTCAAGCGCAGTCAAAGCGTCGTCAACGGCTTTTTTTGCGAGATTTTTTGCTTCGGCAAGCGAAGTCAAGCTGACGTAAGTTGATTTATTATTTTTTTCGTCGGAGCCCGTCGCTTTGCCCAAAATTTTTTCGTCGCCTTCAACGTCCAAAATGTCGTCGGTTATCTGAAAGGCAAGCCCGAAATTTTCTGCGTAACTTGTGAGAGCCGCCAATTTTTCTTCGGGAGCTTGAGCCAATAACGCGCCGCAACGAATTGCCGCCCTGAACAATGCGCCCGTTTTGCCCATGTGCATTAATTTTAATGTTGCCAAATCAATTTGAACGCCTTCCGAGCGCAAATCAATCACTTGACCGCCGACCATGCCCGCCGCGCCCGCCGCCTTGCTTATTTCTTCCAAAACTGCAAATAAAATTTCGTGCGGAACGTCCTTTTGTCGGAGCACGACTTCAAAAGCCAAAGTCAACAGCGCGTCGCCTGCAAGAATCGCCGTTGCCTCGCCGAAAACTTTATGATTCGTGAGTTTGCCGCGCCGATAATCATCGTTATCCATTGCGGGCAAATCGTCATGAATCAGCGAATAAGTATGAATCATTTCAAAAGCACTTGCGACTTGCAGATATTTTTCGCCGTTGCCGCCCGAAGCATCAGCCGCCGCCATTAAAAGAATCGGGCGTAGTCTTTTGCCGCCCGCCATCAAACTGTATTCCATTGCCCGCGATAAATTTTCGTCGAGAAATTTTGTCCGCCGCAATTCTTCAATCAAATTTTCCTCAACGAGTTTTGTCCGCCTTTTCCATAAATCTATGAACATGATAAAAAGCCTCCGCGATTCTAAAAAAAAACCGGACTCAACGTCCGGCAAGAAATTTTCATTTTGAAATTGCCTCAAGTATACCGTTTACAAATCGCCCGGAATCATCGGTGCCGTATTTTTTTGCAAGTTCAACCGCCTCATTTATGGCAATGCCCTTCGGAATTGCTTGTTCCGCGAATTTCATTTCGTAAACGGCAAGCCGCAAAATATTTCTGTCCACCGTCATAAGCCGCGACAGTTGCCAGCCTTCTTTCAAATGCGAAGTTATCAGCGCGTCAATTTCTTCGAGATGCGCCCGCGCCCCCTTAACCGAAATTTCGATATAAGACAAATCTTTTTTCGTCAAGCGCGGATTGTCTTCAAACATTGTGTTTATCGCAAGGTCTTCGTAAGCTTCGCGCTCTTCGCCTTCTCCCGAATTAAAATCAAGCTGAAACAACGCCTTGAAAGCTGCCTCGCGTGCAAATCTGCGACTCATAAACCTGCTCCCTAACTCCCTAGTTCCTAGTTCCTAATTCCTAGTTCCTAAAATTACCACCGCTGAATTTTTTCAGGCAAAACTTCGTCCAACTTGTGGAGAATTTTCTCGACCAAATCATCTTTGCTGTCGAAACGCGAGCCCACAAAAAGCCCGATCACTCCACATAAAAATATGAACAGCGTATTGAAAAAACCGATTGTCAAAATCGCCGCGCCCGTGATAAGCCCCGAAATAAAGCCGATTTTTCTGGTGCGGTGCGACTCAAAAAGATCTATGACAAAACTTCTGACTGTTTCGAGCATAATTTTCACCGCCTACCTGACGCGACGCCTTTTTGGTATGACAACCTGCGCGATCTCTCTGACTTTGACATCCACCGGAACATAAAATTCCAACTGCAAATTTTCTCTCAATGCGGCGTTAATCGCCTTGTCAATCGCTTGACTGACTCGCGGCGCAGAATAACCTTCCGTTAAAGTTGTCGTCAAATAAATTTTCAGCGGATTTGCCTCCGATAATTTTTCGACCGTAAGTTCCGGTTCTTTAATTCCTTCGACCGATTCAAGAGCCCGCTCCGAAATTTTTTTTATCACCGCGAATTCTACGCGAACAAGCCCGAAGTCCGTTTTTTTCAACAAAAATTCTCCGCTTGCACTGCGGGCTTTTTTTACAGCCGAAACAGGTACCGAGAAAATTTTTTTTACAATGCTTTTAAACATGACCGCACCTCAAACTACGCGCTTGTCGCGCTCAACTATTGCATGAGTAATTTCGTTGACTTTGACTTCCACAGGCACATTTTCAAGCTCAAGAGCCGTCCTCAAGGCGTCATTAATCGTTGCAACAACGGATTCGCTGACTTTCGGAGCCGAAAAGCCTTGACTTAGTGTTATAACCAAACGAACTTTTATCGGCGTTTCGCCGTCTTGTCGATAAACGGAAGCTTCCGCCGCCCTTACTCCGCTGACTGTTACCGCCGCCCGTTCAACGACGCCGACTATCGCGGGAACCGTAACTTTGACTTCGCCGGGCTTGCCTATTTCAAGATGAACATCGCCCGATATAAGCGACATTCCTTTATCCGACCGCCGAGCAAAAATCCCCGTCAAAAGTATCAAACTCGCCGCCGCCAAGCCCGCCAATACCGCCAAAGTTTCTTCTCTTGTGATTATAAAATTTAATTCCTTTTGCCAGACGTCCGCCGGTATGAAGTTCAAACATACGCCCGCGCAGATTACCGTTGCCGCCAACACTGCCAAGACGTAAAAAAGTAATATAAGGCGTCGAATTATCCCCATAATACTTTTTCACCTCCCGACAGCCTTAAAAATTTCTTTCTCAATGAACGCGAGTTTCGTCAACTTTGTTTTCTTCTTCGGGGAAACTGACGCCTTGAACATGAACATTGACTTCGACAACCGACAAGCCCGTCATCGTCTCGATTGCGCGTTTGATATTTTCCTGCGCCGCCAATGCAACGTCGGGAATTCTTGCGCCGTATTTGACGATAATGAACAGATCAACTGCCGCTTCGCGCTCGCCGACTTCGACTTTAACGCCTTTGGAAAAATTTTTGCGACCGAGCATCTCTGCAATGCCGCCGACAACGCCGCCGCTCATGCCCGCTATTCCGTCAATTTCCGTCGCCGCGAGCCCCGCAATAATGCTGACAACCTCATCAGCAATTTTTATCGCGCCAAGTCCCGAATCGCTTTTTACCAAATCTTTTTCTTCCGACATAACGAAAAAACCTCCCTTTTAACCTGTGACATTCGCCACTTTTTCTGAAATATTCGCCGCGTTGTTAAATTCCCCTGCCGAAGAAAAAAATTTCTGTAAATGTATCATCGGCAAAAAAAATTCCCGCGCAGATTTACGCAGGAGTTTTTTTTGACAAGAATTTTTTTAAACCTTGAATTGCCCGACCGCAGTTTGCATGTCTTCAGCCATTTTTGCAAGGGCTTGACTCGCGGCGGCTATTTCTTCGTTCGAGGCGGATTGTTCTTCCGTTGACGCCGAAATTGCTTTCATGTGATCGGAAGTCTTTTTGCTTATCTCGTCGATTGAATCAACCATCGTAACAATCGCGGAAGCCTCTTTCGCAACAACTTTGACGGAAGAATTTATTTCGTCCATTTGAGTTTTTATGCCGTTTACCATTTTCAAAATCTGCCCGAATTGCTCGCCGACTTCGTGAATCGCCGCTGTGCCCGCCTTGACTTCATTTGTACCCGATTGCATTGACTCGACGGCATTTTCAGTATCTCTTTGAATCGAATCAATGCGCGATTTTATTTGCTCGGCAGATTCTTGAGACTGCGCGGCAAGCTTTCTGACTTCTTCGGCGACAACCGCAAAACCTTTTCCGTGTTCGCCGGCACGCGCCGCCTCAATCGCCGCATTTAATGCCAAAAGATTTGTCTGCTCGGAAATGGCTGAAATTGCCTCGATGATTTGTCCGATTTGCCGACTGTTCTCGCCGAGTTTTTTTACAACTTCGGCACTCGCTCCGACGCTTCTTTCAATCCTGTTCATACTTGCAACCGCATTGCCCATAAGCTTAGAGCCCATCTGCGCGGCAGTTGCCGTTTGATTGGACGTTTCGGCGACAACGCGAGATTTTTCTTCGACGCTCTTAATGTCCGTGAAAATTGTATCGATATTGCCTTTCGCGGCGTTGATATTTTTCATTTGATCATTGACGGCGGCAGAAACTTCATTGACTGTTTCGGCAACATGAACGGCAGCATCTGCGGAAGATTGAGAACTTGCCGTCAACTCCTGCGAAGAAGCCGCAACATGTTCCGAGTTTGTAGACATTTTTAAAATGAGTTTTTGAAGATTATCTTTCATGGTGTTGAAAGCTTGAGTCAACGAGCCGATTTCGTCTTTTGAAGTTATCGCTAAATTGTTCATCGTCAAATTGCCTTTTGCCATTTGAATAGAATATTCTTCAAGCGCGGCAACGGGCTTCGTGATTTTTCCTGCGAAGAACAGGCAAGCCGCAAATGCCGAAATGAAACCGCCGACAATCAAAAATCCGAAGAGCCAACGTAATTTTTTAAGCGGCGCAAAAACTTCTTCGGAAGGAACGGTTATACCGAGAAGCCAGCCCGTCGCGGGGATTGTCGCGAAGGCAAAAACCATATCTTCGCCGTCAACAGTGACTTCAAAATAGCCGTTGCCTTGACTTACCATTTCATCAAAATGATTTCCCAAGCCGTCAATTTCCTTGAAATTTTTTGTAGGTTCGCCGAGTTGCGCGGTTGCCAAAATATTTCCGTTCGCTTCCGTGATGATGCCCGCGCCTTCGCCGTGATAATTCATCGCCTTAACCTGCGCGCCCAAAACGTCAAGCGATAAATCCAAACAGTTCGCGCCGATAAATTTTCCGTTCGCCTTGACGGGCACGCCGATTGAAACAATGTAAGCGTTCGTATTTACGTCAACATAGGGCGCGGTAAAAAATGCTCTGTCGAGATCGCGGGCATTTTGATACCAAGAGCGCGTTGTCGGGTCGAGCTTGCCGGTAATGTCGCCCGCGTAGTAGCAATAGCAATATTTATCGTCAAGCCCGATTGTCATTTCCAAAATTTCTTTGTCGGAAGTGACTGTGCCCAAAATTTCTCGCGACTTAAGCAGTGCCATGTTGCCGTTAAAACTTGTCATGACATTTGCGGTACTTTCACCGAATGCCTTTTTGGTTTCGAGCCAGCCGTTCAGTTGCGCGGATTCTCTCGCCACAGTTATTCTTAATTCGCTGTCGGTAGTCCTTTCCAATTCTTCGCTTGCAAAATAATAGCTGACGGCGCACACAACCATTATCGCCGACGCCATTATCCAAGCGAGTGTCATAAATTTTTGTTTGAGTTTCATTGCTTCTCCTCCGCCGTTTTTGTATGGGCTGTTGGTAAAATTTACAAGTGACGGTTATTTTTCCGCTTGACTTTGTTGTTGCGCGCTGGACGTACCTTAGTACGCCGTCGCGCTTACGCCTCGTCAATCGAAAAAATTCCTCGTCACTTTCTAACTTTTAATTTACCAACACGCTCCGGTGTCTGAAAACTTTTCGGCTTTGACTTTCAATTTCCTGCAACGCGATTTTATTTCAGAGATTTTTTAATGCTGGTTATGGAATTTTTATCGGCATGCTCCAGATAATATTTTTCATCGGCGGGCAAATTTTTATAATCGAAGTACCAAGGCAAATGATAAAGCCGCAAATCGCCCGCAGTGCGCAGAGAAAATCGCAAGCTGTAATGACGAACATTTGAATAAAGCGCGAAAGTCGTATCAACCTGCGCGGAGTAAAGATTTTTTCCAACCCGCGTGCCTTCGTAAAAACTTGATTCGTCACTTTGAACCTGCGCCTTATCGGGAAAAGTTATGTCCTCCCACACGAGACCGAGCCCGACTTTTCTTATCTCGTGATTGGCATCCAAAATTTTCATAAGCCGCCGGATAAAATCTTTCGGGCAATTTTCTGTCGGCAAAACGTCCGGGTCTGTGTAAACGTAAGGCGTTTTGATTTTTAATTTCTCAAGGACATTCGATTGCCACAAAGCTTTGAAGCCAAAATTTTTTTCAAGCCGAATGATTTTTATCCGCGAATCACTTTCAAGCGCAGAATAAAATTCGAGGAGCGGCGGATAAGTTGAATTGTTGTCGAGGATAATTAAGTTGCGATAACCCGCGTCGAGGAGCCAAGCGATTAATTTTTTCATGACGCCGAGTCTGTCGCGGGCATTTATGAAAATCGGAACGTCTTGCCACTGCGGAAAATTCCACAGGCTGAAAATTTCTTTCGTGATTTTATTTTCTCCGCGCAGAATTGTTTCGAGATTGTTTTTGACTTCGGGAAAATCGGCTTTGATCGTCAAAATTTGTTCGTAAATTTCCCTCGCCGCTTGAAAATTTCCGAGCAATGCAAAACAATTCGCCCGATAAAACAAACTCAATTCGTCTGTATCCTGCCATTGCGTGTAACGATTTTTTTCGTAGACGCCGAAAATTTTTGCGGCACGCGGATAATCGCCCGTCGCGTAAAGCGTTTTGCCCAAAAGATAATAAAGATAAAACCAGCCGCCCGAAAAATTTTGTCCGTAAAGCGCGAGCAGATACATATAAAATTTTGCCTTATCGTTTTTGCCTTCGTGCAAAAGTTTCGTGACTTGATAAATCAAAACGTTTATATGCGCCCCGATATATTTTGCGCTCGGCGGAATTTCATTTGCTTTGCCGGCTTTGGCGAGCCCGCCGCAAAATTCATGAACCTGCGCGATAATTTCGCTTTGCTTTTCAAAATCATCGGACGCCTGCGCCGCTTTGAACGCTTTAAAAATTTTTTCAAAATCCATTTTGTCACCTCAAAAAAACTATTTTGCGCTCGGCGGAATTTCATTTACTCTGCCGGCTTTGGCGAGCCCGCCGAAATGTTCATGAACCTGCGCGATAATTTCGCTTTGCTTTTCAAAATCATCGGACGCCTGC
>CALFJC010000003.1 GCA_937877655.1 uncultured Selenomonadales bacterium | reverse complement strand
AACAGGATGTTCAAGCGGCGAACGCCTTTTCTTTTTGCTACTTTTTCTTTGGGCGAACAAAGAAAAAGTAGATTCTAAACATAAAAATTATTTTGAATGAATCGAAGTCACGAATTGCCGAGATGGTTTTGCGAATCCACTTTAGGAAAAAGGGGATTTCATTGCGCCAATTTTATGAACGGCGTCGTGTAATTGAAATCGACATATTCAACGGGATGAGGATTCGTCTCCAAGTCGCGCAGAAAATCCGCCGTGAGTTTTGCCTTCTCGTCCAGCCGCTCCAATTTCCCGATGCGAATTTGAACGGGACGCTCCGTCGCGCTGTACATGACAATATAATCCGCCTCGACAATCGCAACTTCCGACAGCCGATTCAAAGTTTCTTCGTCAAGCCGCTGAAGGAAGTCCAGAATTTTTTTTACAATCTCATCGTCAACCGTGTCGCCGATATATAAATCGCGAACCGCCGCGCCCGTTATCATCGGAATTTGCATCGTCTTTAAATTTTTGTAGCTGTCAATGATAACGGCGTTGCGGTCAAGATCCAAATAGCCGTAATCGCAACTTACCGTCGCAAGCGGTATCCTTTCCTTAATCGTCACTTCCAAAGTGTGCGGCAAATGTCGGCGGACAGTCACTTCTTCTATTCGCAAATCTTTCGACAGGCGACTTTGAACTACATCCGTTTCCAATCGAAAAAGTTGCTCGCCCATGTAAATATCCCCGACTTTCATTATGTCTTCTTCCGTGAGATATTTCGCGCCGACAAGTTTTATTTCGCTCAGCGTAAAAAACGGCACGTAGACAAAAAAACTCAAAACCGCCGCGCTCACGATAAGAAAAATTATTCCTCTGAACAGCCGCCCGAATCTTCGACGACGCCGTTTTTTCCCCGCCATTTTTCCTCCTCCTTAAAAACTCAAAGCGAATTATAAATCTCGTCAAACTTTGTCAAGCTGTCATACATTTTCAGAAATGCCGTTTGCATTTGCAATTCGGTCATGTTTTTCGGGAAATCATACGCCGCCATGACCGCCCGATCATTTTCCTCGTGCGCGGCGCGTAAATCTGCCGGCATTGTCACGGGATCATATAAATCCGCAAAAGACGCTTCGGGATAATTTTTCCGCGCCATAAGAATTTTTGAGG
Source organism: uncultured Selenomonadales bacterium (assembly GCA_937877655.1). Classification (GTDB taxonomy): domain Bacteria; phylum Bacillota; class Negativicutes; order Selenomonadales; family Selenomonadaceae; genus Quinella. The sequence goes on along the minus strand of CALFJC010000003.1, from coordinate 24,331 downwards.
CAGTCTTCTCCACTTCGCGCCAAAACGGCGGCCACGGGAAATTGTTATAAACCACGTCCACCGAATATCGATAATCATTGCGCAAACGCCCCGCGACCATTCGCATCCATGTCATATGCGGCAAGCTCGTCAAAACTCCGAAATGAAAATATTTTGCTTCGGGAATCATGAATAATAAATCTGTCAAAATTACGTCGTTGTCGACAAAATCCATTGGGATATATTCGCGACGTTCACCGCTGACTTTTGGAACGACAAGGCACCGCAAAGGATTTCTTATATCGCGAAAAAGCCAAGGGGTTGCGGCGAGTTTTTGGCGGTCGGGCGCACCGTTCAAACGATCTTCCTTGCAAGCTTTGACTCGTTCATAAACCAAAGGCATTTTGCGAATTTCATTCGGCGGACAATCGACCAGCCACAGGCAAAATCTTTTTTTGCCCTGAATAAATTCTCTGGAGCCGATAAGCCGCTTGATATATTTTTTCGCATTCGGCTCGCGCCTTATGAAGTCATCATAATCTTTTGCCTCGATAATCAGATGCCCGCCGTCGGCAGGACGGTTGCCCGTAAGCATTTCGGGGACGGTATAAATCGGTTGCCCCAAGTCGCGCAGATAAGTATCCTTGCCTGTCTTGGCAAAAAATATCGGATAATCGTTGGAATAAAATTGCTCGACTTCAACCTCAATATATCCGAAGCCCGTTGTATCATAAAGTTTAACCATAAATCATTTGTCCTCATAATGACCTTTGCAGGACTTTACCGCAATAATATTTCCATCCTTAATTTTGTAGATTAAGCGATGTTCGTCATTGATTCTGCGAGACCAGCCGTCCTCATGTTTAAGGCGTTCGGGCTTACCAATACCTTTATTTGCGCCGTTACGTTCGATGTCATTCAAAAGCGCGTCAATCTTGTCGAGAATTTTTCTGTCATTATGCGCCCAATACATGAAATCGTTAAGCGCATCCCTCAAAAATAAAACATTCGGCATTAAAAATTCCTCAATTCGTCCAATGTAAACAAGGTACCGTAACCTGCCTCAAGTTCTTCATCGGCGCGGTCGAGCTTGGCGAGGAATTTTGCATTGTTAATGCATTGATCAGCTTTTTCTATGCCGCGCATTTTAACTTCCTCAATAAAATACTTCCACTCACGCGGCGAGAAAGTTGTTTTCTCATCGGGAATGTCAATAGGTTTTACTTTGTATTCTTCCATTTCAAACAGCTCCTTTTAAAAATCGGCGAGCGACAAAATTTTTTCGCACAGTTCGGGGAATTCAATTCCTGCCGCCCGCGCCGCGTCGGGAACAAGTGAAGTCTCCGTCATGCCCGGCACGGAATTTATTTCGATAACGTAAGGAACATTTTCTTCCGAAAGCATCATGTCGACACGAGCAACGCCCGCGCATTTGCAAACTTTGAAAGCCGCAATCGCCAGCCGTTGAACTTCGGCGGTAATTTCATCGGAAATCTGCGCGGGGACAATGTGAGTCGACATTCCCTTTGTGTATTTCGTTTTGTAATCGTAACGCCCCGTCGTTGTGGTAATTTCAATGACGGGCAGAGCCTCCGCCTCATCTTCATTGCCCATGACCGCAACCGTCAATTCGCGCCCTTTGATAAATTCTTCAACCAAAATTTCATCGCCCAAAGAAAATGCGTTGTCAATCGCCGCGTCAATGTCCAAGAAATTTTCAACGATACTCACGCCGATACTTGAACCTTGCGAAGAAGCTTTAATCACGACGGGCAAGCCGAAAATTTTTTCAATCTCGGCGGCGAGTTCGTCACGACGATCGACTTTGCGATAAACGGCGAATTTCGGAGTGGAAATCTGCGCGGAGTTTAAGAAATGTTTTGTGGCAACTTTATCCATAGTCAAGGCGGCGGCAAGGACGTCCGAGCCCGTGTAAGGAATTTTCAACATGTCGAGCGTGCCTTGAATCAAACCGTCTTCGCCGTATTTTCCGTGAACCGCGTTAAAGACAATGCCGCAATTTTTTTCTTTGATTGTCGCGGCAAAAGTTTGCGGGATCAATTCCAAAAGTTCAACGTTGTAATTTTTGGATTTAAGGGCGTCATGAATCGCCTTGCCCGTCCGCCGAGAAACTTCAGCTTCCGTCGAAGTGCCGCCGCAAACGACAACAATTTTTTTTCGGCTCCAATCCTTAAGCAACTCCAAAAGTTCTTCGCCCGTCTTGTAAATGTCGCCTGCGCCCATTGTGATAACCAAATCGCCCGGCGAAAGTTGATCCTTGACGGCGTCGGCAATGTCTTCGCGCTTGGGAATGTAGGAAACTGCTTGATTTGTTGTGCTCAAAACTTCCTGCAAAATAGATTCGCCGCTGACGCCCGAAATTTTTTCTTCGCCCGCCGAGTAAACGTCCGTCAAAATCAAATTATCTGCCTCGCGAAATGCATCGCCGAATTCTTTAAGCAAAAGTTGCGTCCGAGAATATCTGTGCGGCTGAAAGATACAAAAAATTTTATTGGGCTTGGTCTCGCGAGCCGCCTTGAGTGTCGCGGCAATTTCCGTCGGGTGGTGCGCGTAGTCGTCAACGATCAAAATATTTCTGACGCGCCCTTTCGTCTGAAAACGTCTCTTCGCGCCGTGAAAATTGCTTAAGCCTTCGGAGATTTTCTCGAAACTCACTCCGACTTCAAGAGCCGTCGCAATCGTTGCCAAAGCATTTAAAACGTTGTGCCGCCCGTGAATTGCCAGCTGAATTTTACCCAAAGTTTCTTCGCCGTGCGTGACTTCAAAATTAATCCCCTTTGTTGTTGTGCGAATATTTTTTGCCGTAAAATCGGCGTCATGATCTATCGCGTAGGAAATAATTTTTCTGTCAACCGTCTTTGCAATTTCGCGCAGATTTTCATTGTCGAAACAAAGGACGGCGATTCCCGATTCGCGATTGATATTTTCGATAAAAATTTTGAAGGCGGCGCGAATCCTCTCAACCGTGCCATAATGATCCAAATGATCGTCCTCAACGTTGGTAACGACGGCTATTGCGGGCTTGAGTGTCAAAAAGGATCCGTCGCTTTCATCGGCTTCCGTAACAAGCCAATCACTTTTGCCCAAAACCGCGCCCGTGCCCAAGTCGGTTGACTCGCCGCCAATTATGATTGTCGGATCAACTTCCGCATTGTGCAGGACGTAACCGATCATTGAAGTCGTCGTAGTTTTTCCGTGCGAGCCCGAAACCGCAATTCCTTTTCGCGAGTTCAAAAGGTAAGCATTGATGTCGGAGCGGTGGAGCTTGGGAATTTTGAATTTGCCTGCCGCGATAACTTCGGGATTGTCTGTGGGAATTGCCGAAGAACAAACAACCGCCTCAACGGGATTGCCGGCTTCGTCAAGGATATTTTTTGCCTTGTGCCCGACAAAAATTCTTGCGCCGAGTTTTTTAAGCATGTCGAGAGTCGGAGAATCTTTTGCGTCCGAGCCGCTGATTTCGCAACCGAGTTCAATCAAAATTTTGGCGAGAGCACTCATGCCCACGCCGCCGATTCCTATGAAATGATATTTTTTCAAGCCGTCGAGTTTCAAATTATTTTTCCTCCTGTTTAAGCAATTTATTCAAATCTTTATCGAGAGTAACAATCTCCAGATTTTCCACTTTGCGATATGCCGCAAAAAGGCAGTCGACAAAATCCAAATTTGTTGCGCCGTAAAATTTCGCGGCTTGAATCATAACCGCCTTATGTTCAACTTCAACTTCATCAAGAATTCTCAAAAGAGCTTCCGCCGTCTTCTGTCTGTCGACCTTGTAAGATTTTCTCAAGACGTAAACGATCTCCGGCAAAACTTCGGGAATTGTCGCTACGCCGCTTGCCATAATTTCATCAACTTCTTTTTTCTGCGATTCAACGTCATGAAGGAGATAGCGCAAGATAACATTTGTATCAACAAATTTTTTTGCCATATTTTTCACCACAGTTCTTTCCGTCACGCAACTTTCAAAAGGAATTAATGCGGGACTTGCATATTCCGACAACGCGCCGAGTGCAGATTTTTTATTTGAGAGTTCTGGCATATCTTTCGACCGCCGCTTCCGCCCAAGCTTCTTTTTCAAAAGGAATCATCTTCGGGTTTGCATATTCCGACAACATTCCTGCCGCAGATTTTTTTTTGCGCGGAAATTCGCCCGTCGCAACGCTGCGCTCCACGAAAAGTTTAATCACTTCGTCGAAAGTCGTTCCGAAACTTTGATAGAGTTTTTCGGCGGCTTCCTTCAAATCGGCGTCGATTTTAATTTCCAAAGTAACTTCGTTTGTCATTTTAAATCCTCCTTAAATCATTTTTAAAATCAAATCGGCGATCTCATCTGCGGCATTCGGTTTGCCGAGCGATAAACTTGCCGCCGCCATTGATTTTAATTTTTCGGGCGAAGATAAAAGTTCATCGAGATTTTTTTGTAAAAGTTCCGCCGTCAAATCTTTGTTGAGAATCATGCGAGCCGCGCCCGCCTCGACGAGTGCCCGCGCATTGAATTCTTGATGATTCTCCGCCGCGTAGGGATAAGGAATTAAAATCGCGGGAACTCCTCGCGCCGTCAATTCGGCAAGCCCCGTTGCGCCTGCGCGGAAAATTGCTAAATCAGCCGTCGCCATTGCTTGCGGCATGTTGTAAAGGTAAGGCACAATTTTTATATTCGGCGCATCCGAAATGTCGGTTAATTTTTTTGTGACGGATTCAAATTCGCCCTTGCCGGTGACGTGAAGAAATTGCGCATAATTTTTTTCTGCCGCCGATTTCAAAACGCCAATCATCGCGTCGTTGATGCTCCGTGCTCCGCGACTGCCGCCCGAAATTAAAACAATCGGCTTATCGGCTGTGAAATTGAATTCCTTAAGCCCGTCTTCTTTTTTTGCGGCAAGAACTTCAGCGCGAATCGGATTGCCCGTGTAAATTGTTTTTTCGGCAGGAAAATTTTTCAGCGCGTCCTTTGTCCCGACAGCGATTTTGTTCACGAACTTTGACAAAATTTTATTCGTGACGCCCGCAACCGCATTTTGTTCTTGAATCAACGTCGGAACTTTCATAAGGCTCGCGGCAAGGAGAATCGGTCCGCAAACATAACCGCCCGTCCCGACGACCGCATCCGGTTTAAAATTTTTTATGATGTCGGCGGCGTGTTTTATGCTCCAAATGGCATTGGCGGCGCGAGAAATATTTTCCAAAGTGAAATGACGTTCGAGCCCGCCCTCCAATTTCAGCGCGGTAAAATTTATGCCCGCCTTCGGAACAATGTCTGCTTCCAAACCTTTTTCCGTGCCGACGTATAAAAATTCCGCGTCCGCCCGTTTGTTTTTAAGCGCGTTTATAAGCGTCAGCGCGGGGTAAATATGTCCGCCCGTGCCGCCGCCCGATACGATTATTTTCATCGATTAGCATTTCCTCGTTTAAAAGCTTATAGCTTATAGCTTATAGCTTATAGCTTATAGGTTATGGGACATTTTGGAAATCATTGCACTAAGCATTTTTCCTACTTCGGTGCATAACTTTAATGCATTTTCAACATCATCTTCTTCAAGATAGTTAAGACGGATGCAAGCCAAAAGTTGAGTTTCAACTTCAGCTCTTGAACCGCGAGCAATGAACAAAAAACGAAGGAAATCCTTTCCGGAAGAACGATTTTTTCCTTCCGCAATGTTTGAGGGAATAGAAACAACTGCACGACGCATCTGGTCCGAAAGTCCGTAGGTTTCTTCCTTAGGCAACTTCTTGGCGAGTCGATAAACTTCAACGAGCAAGTCCATTGATTTTTGCCAAACGATCAAATCTTTGTAATCTCTTACAATCATAATCAAACTTCCTTTCTATCAGCTATCAGCTATAAGCTATAACCTTTTCTTTAAAGTCCCGCCCGCGCTCCTCAAAATCGTTGTACATGTCGAAACTTGCACAAGCCGGGCTCAGCAAAACGATTTGCGGCGGACGAGAAATTTTTTTCGCAAGTTCAACCGCCCGCTCCATTGAGTAGCCCGCCTCCAAAATTTTTTCGGCAGGGAAATTTTTTTCCAGAGCGCAGGTTTTGAATCGCGCCGCCGCATCTCCAATCAAAATCAGATAATCGACGCGCTCCTTGACGAGCTTTAAAAAATCCGTGAGATCCGTTCCCTTGTCGTCGCCGCCCGCGATTAAAATTATATGCCCCGAAAAAGTTTCAAGTGCCTTAATCGCCGAGTCGGTATTCGTTGCCTTTGAATCGTTAAAAAATTTCACGCCGTCAATTTCGCGAACAAATTCTATCCTGTGCTCGACGCCTTGAAAACTTTTCAGCACGGCAGAAATTTTTTCAATCTCAACGCCCGCCAAAAATGCCGCAAGCGACGCGGCAAGCGCATTTTCGACGTTGTGTCCGCCCTTTATCCCCAATTCATCAATCGTGCAGAGTTCAAAAATTTCGCCGCCGAATTTTATCGCGAGAGAATTATTTTTTATGAAAGCTCCTTCGTCAAGCTCCGCTTTTCGGCTGAAGTAAAGCACTTTGCAAGCGGCACGAGTTTTCATTTCGCAAGTCCGTTCGTCGTCAAAGTTCAGAATCAAAAAATCTTCGGCGGTCTGTTGAGAAAAAATTTTCTCCTTCATTGCCTGATAAACTTCCATTGAGCCGTGTCTTTTCAAATGATCGGGCGTGACGTTCAAAATCGCCGAAATGTGCGGCTTGAAATTTTTTGTCGCCTCCATTTGATAACTTGAAATTTCTGCCGCCAAATATCCGCCCGCGCCGACTTCCAACGCAACTTCCGACAAGGGCACGCCGATATTCCCGCCGACTCCGACTTTTGAAAATTTTTCTTTCAGCAAAAGCCCCAGCAAAGTTACCGTTGTAGTTTTGCCGTTGGTACCCGTCACTGCGCAGATTGGAGATTTTGCCAGCGAATATGCAAGCTCGACTTCGCTGATTATCGGGATATTTTTTTCGGCGGCAATTTTTAACAGCGGAATTTTTAACGGGACGGCGGGCGAAACAATTATCAAATCGACGCCGCGCAAAAGTTCTTCCGTCTGCTTGCCCAGCCGAATTTCCACGCCCGAAATTTCCACGTCGAGATTTTCTTTTGAATCACTTAAGATAACTTTCGCATTTTCATTCCTAATTCCTAATTCATAATTCCTAATTATCTTCGCGGCGGCAATTCCGCTCCGCGCCGCGCCGATAACCAAAACTTTTTTGTTTGCCAAATCCATTTACAAGACTCCTTACAACATTATCAAGCCGACTACGCCCGCAATTAATCCGACCGTCCAAAAGACAAAGACAACTTTTATTTCCGACCAGCCGCCGAGTTCAAAGTGATGATGCAACGGGCTCATGCGGAAAATTCTTTTGCCCGTCGACTTGAAGGAAATGACTTGCAGAATTACCGACATTGCCTCGCAGACGAAGACGAAGCCGACGACCGCCAATAAAATTTCCGTGTGCGTCAAAATTCCTACCGCCGCAAATGCTCCGCCCAAGGCAAGCGAACCCGTATCGCCCATGAAAACTTTTGCGGGATGAAAATTAAATTTCAAAAAGCCTATGCAAGCTCCGACAATCGCCGCGCAGAAAATCGCCAAGTCTTCATGCCCCTTCAAAATGCAAATTACCGCATAACAACTCGCCGCTATCGCCATGCAACCCGAAGCCAAGCCGTCCAGTCCGTCCGTCAAATTTACCGCGTTCGACGCCCCGACCATTACCAAAAACATGAACGGCAAATAAAAATTCCCCGCGTCAATCGTCTCGTCGATTATCGGGAGCCAAATCGTCGGCGCAAAATCCGGAAAAAGTTTGCTCATGAAAAATGTTGTCACAAGCGCGATTAAAATTTGTCCCGCGAGTTTGTATCGCGCCAAAAGTCCTTGGTTGTGTTTGCGGACGACTTTCAAATAATCGTCAACGAAGCCCAAAATAAAATGTCCCATCAATATGAACAGCGCAAGAAAAACTTCCGTGCTCCACTTGGCTTGAATCAGTGTCGCAATGAAAATCCCCGCGATTAAAAAAATCCCGCCCATTGTCGGCGTGCCGCTTTTCTTTTGATGACTTTTCGGACCTTCCTCGCGTATGCTCTGCCCGAATTTCAATTTGTGCAAAACCGGAATGCAAATCGGAGCGAGCAAAATTACAACGCCCGCTGCGATTGCTCCCGCTATTAAAAATTTTTCCATCTGAAAATTTCCCTGCCTAAATCAATTCGATAATTTTTTCCATGTGCATAACATGCGACGCCTTGAATAAAATCGTATCGCCGTCACGGACGAGTTCCAAAATTTTTTTAGCCGCCGCCTCGTGCGTGTCAAAGGTGTAAACATTTTCCAAGCCCGCGTCCCGTGCTCCCACCGCAATAAATTTTCCAAGCTCGCCTAAAGTTATCAGCACGTCAAATTTATTTTCGACAAGCTCTTCTCCAATTTCCCTGTGAATTTGCTCCGAAATATCGCCGAGCTCCAACATGTCTCCGAGCACCGCAATTAATCGCCCGTCATAAACTTCGGAGGCAGTTTTAATCGCCACGCGCATTGAAGCGGGGCTTGCGTTGTAAGCGTCATTTATAATCGTCAAGCCGTCGCGGCGAATAACTTCAAAGCGCATTTTCGTTGTTGTCAAAGTGGAAAAGCCGCGTTGAACTTCGGGAACAGTCAAACCGACCGCATAACCCGCCGCGATAGCCGCCAATGCATTTGAAACATTGTGGCGACCGAGCATCGGAATTTCAAAATCATATTCCCTGCCGCGAAAACTCAAAGTGAATTCCGTCGAAACACTGCCGATTAAAATATTTTTCGCAACAAAATCCGCGCCGTCTTCAAGCGAATAAGTTAAAATTTTTACGCCGTCGCGAACGAGATTTTTCATCTCCGCCGTATGTCGATTGTCCGCGTTCAAAATTATCGCGCCGCCGCTCTTAATCGCCTCGACCAATTCGCCTTTTGCCTTAGCGATATTTTCTATCGAGCCCAAAAGTTCAATGTGAGTTTCGCTGACATTCGTAACGATACCGATTGTGGGCTTGACGACTTCGGCGAGCGATTCAATTTGTCCGAGCCCGCGCATTCCAATTTCCACAACGGCGGCTTTATGTTTTTCGTTCAACTCAAGCAAAGTCATCGGGACGCCGACTTCGTTATTAAAATTCCCCGAAGTTTTTAGCACATGCCCCAAGCTGTTTAGAGCGGCGGCGGCTAAATCTTTCGTGGTGGTTTTTCCGTTCGAGCCCGTGACTGCGACAATAGGAATGTCAAAACGATCTCGCCACGCTCCCGCAATTTCCCGATAAGCCTTCAAAGTGTCGTCGACTTTTAAAACAACGCCGTCAATTTTTTTGTTAAAATTTTTGCTGACGAGGACAGCCGCCGCGCCTTTTTTTAATGAAGTCTCCGCAAAATCTTCGCCGTTGAAATTTTCTCCCTTAAGCGCGACGAATAAGACGCCGTTATTTAATTTTCTGCTGTCTGTTGTGACGCCTTCAAAAAAAATCTCGGCGTCCGAATTTTTTTCCGCGCCCGTTACCTGCGCGACTTCCTTTAAACTCAATTTATCCATTTTTAACCCCTCCAACATTTTTTATTGCCTCCAGCGCAACTTCTCTGTCGTCGAAGTGAATCGTGCCCGTGTTCAAAATCTGATAAGTTTCGTGTCCCTTGCCGAGAATCAAAACGATATCGCCCGCTTCGGCAAGTTCAATCGCTCTGAAAATTGCCTCGCGCCTGTCGACAATTCGTTCATGATTTTTTTTGCCGAGCCCGACTTCAATCTCGTCCAAAATTTTTTCGGGATTTTCGGTACGGGGATTGTCTGAAGTGACAATCACAATGTCGCTTAGCTCGGCGGCGATTTTTCCCATAATCGGACGCTTTGAATTGTCTCTATCTCCGCCGCAACCGAACACCGCGATAATTTTCCCCTTTGCAATCTGCGCGGCGGTCTCCAAAACATTTTTGACGCCGTCGGGTGTGTGCGCGTAGTCAACGATAACTTCAAAAGGCGCGTCGGAAAAAATTCTTTCAAATCTTCCGGGCACGCTTTTAAAATTTTCGAGAGCGCGTTTGATAATTTCGGGCGAAATTTTTTCAGCCGAAGCCGCGCCGACTGCCGCCAGCACATTGTAAACATTAAAAATCCCGGTTATGTGTAATTTGATTCCTAATTCCTCATTCCTAATTCCTAATTGAATTTTCATCCCATCTGCGCGAATGTCAAGATTTATTCCGCGCAGGTCGGCAGAATTTTTCAAGCCGTAAGTAATTTTTTCGCAGAGACAATGTTTAAGAATTTCTTCGCCCGCCGCGTCGTCCGCGTTGACGATTGCGGTTTTATTTTGCTTGCGTCCGCGCCGCGAGATCATGTCGAAAAGTTTTGTTTTCGCCCGCAGATAATTTTCCATTGTCCCGTGAAAATCCAAATGATCTTGCGTTAAGTTCGTGAAAATCGCCGTGTCGAACTCGACGCCCGCAACTCGATTTTCAGCCAGCGCGTGGCTTGAAACTTCCATAACGAGGACTTGAACATTTTTCTTAACCATTTCCGACAAAAATTTTTGCAAGTCGATAACGTTGGGCGTAGTATTTCTCACGGGAAAAATTTCTTCGCCGATAAGATTTTGAATCGTGCCGATAAGCCCGACTTTGAAACCCGCGCAAGAAAAAATTTCTCGGAGCAGATAAGTTGTCGTAGTTTTTCCGTTGGTACCCGTCACGCCTATAACCCGCATTTTCCGCGCAGGATAATCGTAAAAATACGGAACGATAACTGCGAGCGTGTTCAACATGTCGGGAACAATCAGCGCGGAAATATTTTCGGGCGGTTGAAAATTTTTTCTTGCAGTAAGAACGGCAACTGCGCCCTTTGAAATTGCCTGCGGGATAAAATTATGTCCGTCAACGTGTGCGCCTTCCATGCACACGAATAAATTTTTTGTTGTGACCTTGCGCGAGTCGTGCTCAATTCCGCTTATGAAAATGTCTTCGCCGACAATTTTCGCGTCGGGGATAAGCAATGCAAGTTCGCTGAGTTTTTTTGTCAAGGTCTCGCCTCCCTCCTGCCGCCAATTATAATTGAACTTTGCATGAAAACACAATGCCGATTGAAAAAAATTAATCTCGGCGAAAATTTTTTTGTAAAATCTGCGCGGACGAATTGAGAAAAAAAAACAATTATTATATGCCCAAAGTGGTACTCAAAAAATTTTTTCGTAAGGAGACGATTTTATGGCTGTGAAGTACAATTACACAAACGGCAAAAAAGTTTCAGGAACGAGCGAGGCGGATTCTATCTACAGTTCCGGCGATAATGTCACAATCAACGCCGGTAAAGGCAATGACTCTATCGACAACAGAGGAAATTCGGTCTCAATTAACGGCGGCGAAGGTGATGATTACATCGATAACACCGATGGCGGACATACTCAATCTGTACCGGGCAAAAATTTGACAATCATCGGCGGCGAAGGTAACGACACAATCGAAAATTGGGGAGACAAAGCTCTTTTAAACGGCGGTTCCGGCAACGACATAATCGAAAATTGCGGGGCAAACAGTACAATTATTGCGGGTGCCGGCAATGATTCAATGTATAATGAGGATGTCGCAACTATTAACGCCGGAAAAGGCAACGACACAATCGAGATTAACCTCTGGGACAGTCAAAATAATGTTATTCAATACGCAGACGGCGACGGCAACGACATAATTCAAATAATCAACAGCAATGGCGGTGCCGAAATTTTAATCGATTTGACTTCCGGCACATTCGGCGGCAGTTCCGTTAAAAGTAACGGTGACATTGTCGTAAAAGTCGGCAAAGGCAGTATTACCCTCAAAGATGCCTCTGGAGAGCTTATCAAAGTAAAAGACTCTACTGGCAAAACAGATATTGTAAACGATACAGGCGTTATTACTCTTACGGAAAATGCTGACACATACGAAAACAGTATTGAAGGCGCAAATATTAACGCACTCGGCGGAAATGATACTATTGAAAACTTTGCAAATAATGTATCTATTTATTCATCTGCAGGTAACAATTATATAAGCAACCGTTGGTTAGGTTCAGACGATAAACTTAAAGGAGAAAATGTCACAATAAAAACCGGTGCAGGTGATGATACTATCGATAATTTTTCCGGCGTGACTTCAGTATCGGTAGATGCAGGGGACGGAAATAATGAAGTTTATAACGATAGTCCATACGGCACTTTAATTAGCGGCAAAGGAAATGACCATTTCGTTAATTACCAATACGCAAGCATTTCCACTATATACATGGGAGCCGGAGACGATTTCATTCAGAATAATGCTTCGCGTACCACAATAAACGCCGGTGACGGTAATGATACAATCAATAACCATAAAATGTTTGCTGGTGACGCCTCAAAAGTAAGTATTAACGCTGGAAAAGGTGAAGACCAAATTTACAATAGCGATGGAAACGTCACGATTCTCGGCGGTAAAGATAACGACTGGATTGATAATGACAACGGTAAAAATGTATTATTCCAATACGCCTCTGGTGACGGTAACGATTACATTAGAGGTTTTAACGAGACTTCAACGCTTTCAATCGGAAAAGGCACGGGCACTTATTCGACGAAGACGAGCGGCTCGGATATAATCGTGACAGTCGGCAAGGGCAAGATAACATTGGCGGACGCGGCGACTTTGGATAATCTGAATATTTTGGGCGTCCAAAACAATTCTAAATCAATTACACTCACAAACGGCAACGATACTTATAACAACAGCGTTGACGGCGCGACGATTCGAGCTCTAGCCGGCAACGATACTATTTATAACGGTCTTACAGAGTACAGTACGATAACCTTCGGACCGTCAACTCTCATTTCTTACGGCGGCGATAGCGTTTCAATCGACGGCGGAACAGGCAATGACTTTATCAACAACGAAGGCTATTACTCCACGATTAATGGCGGAGCAGGCAGGGATAGCATTTACAACGGCAAGACAGTCGCAAATGTGACTTATCCGGGAAGCAGTCATGTGACATTACTCGGCGGCTCGGACGATGATTACATTTACAACACTGGCGATAGCGTTTCCGTTGACGGTGGCGCAGGTAATGATACAATTATAGGCGATTTCGTGGAAGATGTTACTCTCGACGGCGGCGCGGGCGATGATGTCATCAACGCTACTGGAGCAAATATTTTAATTCGTGGCGGCAAAGGTAACGATTCTATCAATCTTGATATTTACGGCTGGTCATATATTTATGAATACGCCGAAGGCGATGGCGACGATACAATCAGCAGTTATGCGGCGGCTATAAACATAACCAAAGGCACCGTTTCAAGTAGTGTTATCAGCGGCGACAATCTCATTTTGAAAATCGGTACAGGTTCCATAACGATACGTGACGGCGCAGATAAAAAAATCCCCGTAGTTTATGGCGATTACAGCGAATTCTGGCGCGATAAAAGAATTACTAACTACACTCAAAACACAATCATTAGCGGCGGCTCCAATGCTGATTCTATTCGCAACCGTGCAAGCAACGTTACAATCAAGGCGGGAACAGGAAGAGATACTATTCTCAACGAAAATTGGAACGGCACAGTTTGGAATGCACCGACTCCCGATAAAGTCTTAATGAATGGCGAAGAAGGAGACGATGTCATTCAAAATGATGACGGCTCACAAGCTACAATCTATGGTGGAAACGGCGATGACGAAATTTTCAACGCCGGCAACAAATCTTATATCAGTGGCGGAAACGGTAACGATACAATAACAAACCACGTCCACAGTATTTTCTCCGTTAATGATGATAACTGGGGCGAGGAAGAAGCTTTCAGCGGCTCCAATTCCACAATCAATGGCGGCGCAGGTAACGATTATATTTCCAATACAACAAACGAGACATCTATTAACGGCGGATCCGGCAATGATACAATCATTGGCGAAGTAGAAACTTATCTTAATTTGACATCGAGCGACGGAGTTTCTTTCACCGGTAAAGGCACAAATCAATATTTCGGTTTGCGTTCTACTCTCAACGGAGGATCCGGTAATGATTCCATAGTCAGTAAGACAACTGAAACTACCCTAATCGGCGGCACAGGAACCGACACAATCAGTTTAGGCTCCGATGCAGAAAATAATTTGATCCAATACAGTTCGGGCGACGGCAACGACTTAATCGAGGGTTTCAACGAGACATCAACGCTTTCAATCGGCGGCGGCACGGGTACATATTCGACGAAGACGAGCGGCTCGGATATAGTTGTCACGGTCGGCAAGGGCAAAATAACTCTGGAAGGCGCGACAAGCTTGGAGAAAGTCAACATTAACAGTGACATTATTCTGACGAACGCAAGCAAGTCGCCTGTAACTGTCGGCTCGGCAATAAAAACCGTCAATGCCGCCTCTCGCACCAAAGCAATAAAAGTAACGGGCAACGCTCTTGCCAACACAATAAGCGGCGGCTCGAAGAACGATTCACTTTATGGCGGCAACGGCAACGATTCAATTCTCGGTAATGCAGGAAATGATAAGCTTTACGGGCAAACGGGCAACGACATCTTGAAAGGCGGAGCTGGAAACGATTCGCTGTGGGGCAGTTCCGGAGCAGATGTTTTCTTGTATTCCGCAGGCGACGGCAAAGATTTTATCTATTCTTTCGCCGATAATGACATGTTAAAGATAACGGGTGCATTTTCCGCTTCTTACAGCGAATCAAAGGATGAAGTTTATTTCAAGGTCGGCTCAACTGCCAATGCAATTACTTTAAAAGATTTTTCGGCTGAAACTTTCAATGTCAACGGTACAAATTACAAAATCAGCGGAACCAAATTAATTAGGAATTAGTAATGAGGAATTAATAATTGGTTTTTCCATTCCTAATTCCTAATTCATAATTCCTAATTGAAAAAAAAATCTGCGCGGAAAAAAATTAATCCCTCCGAAGTAGGAGGGATTTTTTCATTGGAAATTTTTAATTTTTTATAATCTGCGCGCCGTGCTTGTCAACGTCCAAAATCAACGCGTCCGATTGAACTTCATGGGCTTTGAAAGTTTCAACCATCGCCGAAGCAATTTTATTTTCAAGTCCGCTCGTTGCCGTCGTGAACGCTATCAAACAGGAGCCCGCGCCCGAAATTGCCGCGCCCAATGCTCCCGCATTTCGCGCCGCCGTGAAAACTTCACTCATGCCCGGTACCAATTTTTTCCTGTAAGGTTGATGAAGTGCATCGTCGAAGGCAAGCGGCAAAAATTCTTCGCGCCCTTCAACCAACGCCGCGATTAACATTGAGGCTCGGCTGACGTTGAAAATCGCGTCCTTCATTGAAACATTTTTCGGCAAAACTTTTCGCGCAAGCCGCGTCGAAAGTTCAAATTCGGGAACTGCCACAACCAATTTTAATTTTATGCGCGGCAGGAAAGAAAATGTTTGAACTTCGCCCTTGTCCATGACGCTGACTGTAAAGCCGCCGAAAATTGCCGGCGCGACGTTGTCGGGATGTCCTTCAATCTCCGTTGCCAATTTCAAAAGTTTGTTCTTGTCGAGCGGCGAGCCCAAAATTTCATTTGCCGCCGTCAAGCCCGCAACTATCGCCGTCGAACTGGAGCCGAGCCCGCGAGAGATCGGAACATTATTTTTCATGCGAATAATCGCGCCCTTAAATTCATCTTCGCGCCCGACTTCCTGCAACAATCTCCGCACGGCTTGCCAAGCCAAATTTCTTCTGCCGCGAGGAATGCTTTCCGAGCCCGTGCCCTTCGACTCGACGATAATTTTATTGGCATGGAGCAAAGTTAAATCCAGATAATTATAAATCGTCGTCGCCAAGCCCAAGCAGTCAAAACCCGGTCCGCAGTTGGCGGAAGTGCCGGGAACTTTGACGACTGCGCGGAAAGGTTTCGGCGAATCGGATTTTAACTCCTTGTTGTCCTGCCGCATTTTCAAAGTGATAGCCTTAAGCGATTTTCTGTTGGTTGGAATATTTTTTTTCATGGCAATCACTCAACGCGAATCACATTAAAAATTTCATCGACGACAGACAAAACTTTCAAAGCCGCCTGCGCTTCCATAATATTTTTGTGCTTGACTTTGTGAGTTATGACGACAATTTCCACATGATCTTTAAGTTCCGTTCTCGTCTGCACAACCGATTTCAAACTGACATCGACATTGCCGAAAGTCGTAGCGATTTTTCCCAAAACTCCCGGCTTATCATCAACCAAAAGTCGAATGTAATATGAAGAAACGGTTTCTTCGACGGGACAAATCGGGAATTTGTGATAGCAAGTGCAACCGAAACGCCCTGTCGAGCCGCGCTCAATGCCGCGAACAATTTCGATAATGTCGCTGACAACGGCGGAAGCAGTCGGTTTGCCCGCGCCCGGTCCGAAGAACATTGCTTCTTCAATCGGATAGCCGCGAACGAAAATCGCATTGAGGACGCCGCTGACTGCCGCAAGCGGATGATCCTTCGACAGGAAAACGGGATTAACGCGAACATCAATTCCCAAATCGGTATTGCGGGCAACCGCCAAAAGTTTCACGACGTAGCCGAGATCGGACGCGTAAGAAATATCTTCGGGCGTGATTTTCGTAATGCCTTCCATTGAAACATCTTCAAATTTCACGCGGGAATTGAAAGCTATCGACGCGAGGATAGCAATTTTTCGGGCGGCGTCCTTTCCTTCAACGTCGGCGGCGGGATTCGCTTCGGCGTAGCCGTGAGCCTGCGCTTCTTTCAAAACAGTTTCGTAATCCATGCCGTGTTCACTCATTTTGGTGAGCATGTAATTTGTCGTGCCGTTGACAATGCCCAAAACTTCCGTGATTTTATTCGCCGTCAAAGAACGTTTCAGCGGCATGATAATCGGAATTGCTCCGCCGACCGCTGCCTCAAAAAGAAAATCAATCTGATTGGCGTCCGCCGCCTCAAAAAGTTCGTGTCCGAATTGCGCAACGACATCTTTATTTGCCGTGACGACATTTTTTCCGTGCGCCATAGCCTGCAAAATAAAATCTTTCGCAGGTTTGATGCCGCCGATAAGTTCAACGACAATTTTGATTTCGGGATCGTTCAAAATTTCTTCGTAATTGCTCGTCGCAGGAAGTCCCGCCTCTTGGAGCTTGGGAATTTCGTGCGGCAAGACGAGAATATTTTTAATTTCAATTTGAGTATTGGCGCGTTGCGCAATGGTCTCGCGATTATTTTTCAAAACTTCAATGACGGAGCCGCCGATTGTCCCCGCGCCCAGCAAGCCGATTTTTATAACGTTGTCCATAAAATTTTCTCTCCTTCCGTGTATACACTTTGCTTGTTGATTCTGCCGCCGAAAAAATTTTCCTGCAAAATTTCACCAGCCCCAACTGAAAATAAATTCCAAAGGAATGTTCAAGCCTTCCAGAATCGAAACGGGTACTTCGGTCTTGACTTCGGCTTTTTCCTCATCATCAAGAGCCGCAAAATCTTTTTCGTCAAGCAAAATGTATGTGTCGTCTAAAAAATATTTTCCGTCGCGCAAAAGATAAACCAAAACTTTTTTTCCCCAAGGATCGACAATCCAATATTCGCGCACGCCCTGCGCCTCGTAAGTGTCTTTTTTAATCGTCAAATCTCTTTTGCGCGTCGAATAGGAAAGAACTTCGACGACCATGTCCGGTGCGCCGAAAATTGCTTTGCGTCCGGCAAGAATTTTTTCGTTCGACTTCAAGACAACGGACAAATCGGGTCTGAAAATTGTTCCGTCGGAAAAATGAACGTCAGCGTTATCCGTGTACACGTAGCCGCTCCTGTTTTTCATTAAATGGTTGAAAATACAACCGCAGATTCGACTGATAATGTCGCTGTGGTCAAGATTCGGTGCAGGTGACATAATTTTTTCCCCTCCAATAATTTCGTAAGACGGATAGAGCAAGTGCTCATTGATAATTTCCATTTAAAACACCTCCAAATTTTTTACAAGCGTCGATAAAATTTTCAGCCGTGCTCGGACAGCCCGCAAAGTGAATGTGCAGATAAGACGCAACAAGATTTTTTTTCTTCACGCCCGCAAAATATTCTTTGCCCGTTCTCATGCGCTTGCACTTAAAAATTTTTTCGCCTGAAGTCTCCAATTCTTTGGAAAAATGAAATTCATGTGCACGAATTTTTTCGCCCGCCTTGCCAATCACGCAGTCATTTAAAATTTCAGCCTCGACGTAGCCGACAGTCTGAAGTTTATTCGTCATAATCGCCGTGCCGCAAATCGCGCCGCACATTTCAAAACTTTTTCCGTCGAAGTCAATCAAATTTTTCATAAGATACATGAAGCCGCCGCACTCCGCAAAAATCGGCAAGCCATTTTCAGCCGCCGAGAAAATTTCTGCGCGGAGTTTTTTATTTTTCTCAAGACGAGCCGCGAACATTTCGGGGAAGCCGCCGCCGATTATCAAGCCGCAAATGTTTTCGGGCAATTTTTCATCATTCAGCGGGCTGAAAAAAATAATTTCCACGCCGCGCCTTTCCAATTCCTTCAAACTTTCGCCGTAATAAAAATTGAACGCCTCATCTTTCGCGACGGCGATTTTTGTTAAGGTTTTAGGTTTAAGGTTTAAGGTTTTAGGAAAATTTTCAAGTGGCGGAGATTTTTTTGCAAGATCAATCAGCGCGTCAACGTCAATTTGTTCTTCAACCGCCGCGCAGATTTTTTTTATCGCGTCCAAATTTTTATTTTCGGCAGTCGGAACCAAGCCCAAATGACGTTCGGGCAAAATAAATTCGTCATTTCTTTTAATCGCGCCGAAACATTTTATTCCGAGATTGTCAAGTGCCTCGACGATCATTTTTTTGTGCGAATCGGAGCCGAGCCGATTTAAAATCACGCCCGCAAAATTTATCGTCCTGTCAAACTCTCTGAAACCCAACGCAACCGCCGCCGCCGAAGTTCCCATACTTTTTGCGTCGATAACCAAAATCACGGGCGCATTTATCAGCTTTGAAATTTCCGCCGTCGAAGAAACGCCGCCGCGCCCGCCGTCGTAAAGCCCCATGACTCCTTCGATAATCGAAATGTCCGCGCAGGTTGAAGTTTCGATAAAAATTTCTTTAAGCTTTTCTTCTCCGACAAGCCAACTGTCGAGGTTGTGAGAAATTTTTCCGCTCGCCAAAGTGTGCCAGCCCGTATCGATATAATCGGGACCGACTTTGTAAGATTGAACGTCAAGCCCGCGTTTTTTCAACGCCGCCAATAATCCTGCCGTTATCGTCGTTTTGCCGGAGCCGCTCTGAACAGCCGCAATAACCAGCCGCGGAAAATTATTTTTCATTCAGACCTCTCGAATTGTCCAACATGTAAAGAATCGCGTTGACTGCCGCAACCGCTATCGACGAGCCGCCCTTTGTTCCCTCAACCGTTATGTAAGGAATTTTTTCTTGTGCCATGAGTTGCGCCTTTGACTCCGCCGCGCCCACGAATCCGACGGGCACTCCGATTATCGCGGCGGGACAAATATTTTCTTCGCGAACAAGCCGCAACACTTCAAAAAGGGCAGTCGGAGCATTGCCAATCGCCACAATTTCTCCGTCAAGTCTTTTGCCGAACATTCTCATTGCCGCCATCGAACGAGTAATTCCTTCGCGCTTTGCAAATTCCCGAACGTCAACGTCAGACACTTTGCAAAAAATTTCTCCGCCAAATTTTGTGAACGTCCGAATGCTTATCCCACGACGAACCATTTCAACGTCCGTAAAAATATTTGCTCCGCGCAGAAGTGCCGCCTTAATCGCCGAAATTGCTTCGGGATGAATTTTGATTATCGGCGCATAACCGACATCGCCCGACGCGTGAATTATTCGCGAGTAAATTTTTTTCTCTTCTTCGCTCAAATTGAAGACAGACAAATACGGCGAAATTATTTCCATACTGCGCGCCTCAATTTCCATCGGCTTTGTCATGAACATAAAATCTCCTCCTTTTTTTTCTAAAGCCTGTTGATAAATTTAGCAAGTGACGGTTCTTTTTCCAATCGAAAAAATTTCTCGTCACATTATAGTTTTGAGTTTACAAACAACATCTAAAATATAAAGGCAACGCCCGCCGCCGTCAACTGCAGGTAAAAATTTCGGCGCGTCGAATAGGGCTTGAATCAAAGGAGGCAAAAAAAATCATGATTCTAATCACGGGAATTCTCGGACAACTCGGCTACGATCTTGCCAAAGAACTTACGAAGCGCGGTAAAGAATTTATCGCCCCGTCGCTTGAAGAACTCGAATTGACAACCGAAGCCGGAGCAAAAAATTTTATCTTGGAAAAAAAACCGGAGACGGTCGTTCACTGCGCGGCTTATACCGCCGTCGACAAAGCCGAATCGGAAGCCGAACTTGCTTTGACGGTAAACGGTTTCGGAACGCGTTGGGTTGCCGAAGCTTGTCGCGAAGTCGGCGCGAAAATGATTTACATCAGCACGGATTATGTTTTCGGCGGCGACGGAAAAATTCCTTACGAAATTGACGACGAAAAAAAGCCCGTCAACATTTACGGGCGCAGCAAACTTTTGGGCGAAGACGCCGTCAGTACGGTTTTGGAAAAACATTTTATCGTTCGCACAAGCTGGGTCTTCGGCATCAACGGGAATAATTTTATCAAAACAATGCTCCGCCTTGCCGAGACGAAAAATCATCTGCGCGTTGTCAACGACCAGATTGGAAGTCCGACTTACACGGTTGACTTGGCAAAACTTTTAGCCGATATGGCGGCGACGGAGAAATTTGGAACTTATCACGCAACCAACGAAGGATTTTGTTCTTGGGCTGATTTTACCAGAGAAATTTTTGAACAGGCGGGGCTTGATGTCGAAGTTGAAGGCATTCCGACGGTTGAATATCCCACGCCTGCGCGGAGACCGTTTAACTCGCGCTTGAGTAAAAAATCTTTGGACGAGGCGGGCTTTGAACGCCTTCCGACTTGGCAAGACGCCGTCAAAAGATATTTGGCGGAACTCAATGTTGTAAAAGCGCGTTGATCTCTTTTTGCAATTTGTTCAGCGCATTGTTCAAAGGAACGACGCCGCCAATAATTTTTTTCAGCTCGGTATCGGCGTAAAGCATTGCGGCGTTGTAATTTTTAAATTTGAAAGGCATAATCGCTTCGTCCATTGCCGCGCTGATATCGGCGGGCGTTATCGCTGAAGTGTCTGTCGAATACCACGAAAAAATTTCTTGCGCTTCGGCAGAAATAATCACGTCGCGGCGCACGGGCAATGCTTGAGATTTTTTCAAAATCATTTGTTGAGTATTTTTGTCGTAGCAAATTTTTTTCAAGAGTTTCCAAGCCAAATCTTTATTGCAAGTGCGCGAGCTCATTCCGACAAGCAAAGTATTCATAACGGAAATATTCCCGCCCGAATTGCCGGCGGGCATTTTTATGCAATCCCATTCAAAAGACGTGTATTTTTTTATTCGCCAAGGATAAGGTTTGTAAGTGCGATATTCGGCGAAAGTGAACGGGCGAAAGGCAACGCGCCCGACATCAAAATCTTTCGGGGAAATTGCAAAGCCGCCGTTGACTCCGCGCAGTTCCATCAAAAATTTTATCGCCTCTTCCATGCGCGAATCTGCAAAGTAAGAAGTCTTGCCGTCGTCACGGAAAAATTTCACGCCGTTTGAAATTGCCGCGTGTTGCCAAGAATAATCGTAGCAACCGAATTGATCGGGCGCACCGTCGCCGTCGGTGTCGCGTGTGACTTTGCGACAAATCTCCAGAAAATCTTTCCACGTCCAATCATTTTTCGGAAGCGCAATTCCTTCCTTCGCAAGCAAAGTTTTGTTGACGAACATAAAAGTCACAGTACTTTCGCAAGGCAAGGCGTAAGAAATATTTTCGTATTTGCCGAAGTTGAAGGCGGCGGGATAATAAACGTCGGCAGAAAAATTTTTGTCGCCGGAAATAAAATTTTCCAAATTCATCAACGCGCCGATTGAGGCATAAAGATTAAAATCGTCCGCCAAAACAAAGAAGACATCGGGCTCGGCTCCGTCAATAAATTGTTCGGCAAGCCACTCGCTGTAGTCTTCTTTTTTTATGCCGCTGACGTATTTAACTGTGACGCCGGGATTTTCCGCCTCAAAATTTTTTATGACTTCGTCAATCGCCGCGTAAGGTTCGCCTTGCGGCACATCCCAATTATTCCCCGCGAAAATTCCAATCGTTAAAGTTTTCGGGCGACTCATCTCGCAAAACAAAAAAATTATCGCGATAACGACGACCGCGACCAAAATTTTTTTAAACATGAAAATCACTCGCCAAACCTGTTTGCACTGCCCAAATCGCAAGCTGCGTTCGATCTCGCAAATTCAATTTCGACAAAGCCGCGCTTAGAGCATTTCTGATTGTACCTTCCGACAAAAATAATTTCTCGGCAATTTCTTTGTTGGAAAGCCCGCGCCCGACAAGACTCGCAATATTTTTTTCCGTTCGATTCAATTCCTTAATGCTCCTGCCGTCGAGCTCCATAGCGATATTTGCCTGCGCAAGCTGATTGAAAAGTTTCACAACCTTTGTAATGACGCTTGCATTTAAAATCGAGCCGCCGTTCATGACTGTATGAATCGCCGCCGTTAATTCCTGAACGGAACAACCTTTCAACAGATAACCGCTCGCGCCGTATTTCAAAGCGTAAAAAACATATTCATCGTCGTCAAAAGTTGTAAGGATAATAATTTTCACGTCGGGATATTTTTCTTTAACCGCCTTCGTGCAAAGGACGCCGTCCATTTCCGGCATACGAATATCCATCAAAATAATGTCGGGCAAATTTTTTCTTATCTGCTCCAAAACTTTGTTGCCGTTTTCGGCGAGCCCGACAACTTTTATATCGGAGTTCATGTCCAAAATAATTTTCAAACTCTCGCGAATCAAATCTTGATCATCGGCTATCAAAATTTTTATCATGAATTACCTCCTTAGCTTATAGCTGATAGCTGATAGGTTTTAGGTTTTAGGTTTTAGGTTTTAGGTTTTAGTTCCTAGTTCTTGGTTCCTGGTTCCTAATTGCTTTTAGCCTCCCGATTCAAAGGAATCATCGCCTCAACGATAAATCCTCCGTCACTCCAATAATGAATGTAACCGTGCAAAAGCTCCAAGCGTTCTTTCATGTGTTTCAAACCAAATCCCTGCTTGACATCTTCGCAACCCTGCCCGTTGTCGGCAATGACAATCAGCAAATATTTTTCGTTGCCGCCGATTGTGATTTTAACTTTTGTCGCGTGCCCGTGACGCTTTGCATTTGTGATGCTCTCCTGCAACACGCGATAAATTACGTCCTCTTGATCTCGGCGAAGATTTTCCGACCAACTGAAAATGTCGAAAGTAATTTCCATGCCCGAAGACGCCGAATAATCTTTTGTCATTTCCATCAAAGCTTCTTGAAAAGGAAGTCGCTCCAAATCATCTGGGCGCAATTTTTTTACCGAGCGGCGCACGTCGACAATTCCTTTTCTGGCGGTGTCGCGAATTTTATTCAGCTGTTGCTTGGTGACTTCGGGCGCGATTTCCAAAGTCATAATGCAGGCATCGAGCCCGGCGGCAATTCCCGTTAAAGCATGTCCAAGCGTGTCGTGAATTTCTCTGGCAAGACGATTTCTTTCGCGGGTCTCCGCCATCTGCGCGACTTCGATTGCATAAGCGCGCAGGCGTTGATTCGCTTCTTCCAATTTTTCATTCAGCAAACGAATTCTTTCCTTCTCCTCATGTTTGCTTTTCACGAGCAACACAAGATAAAACACGAAGACGATAACATTTATCGAGTAAAAAGTATTTTTCAAGGCAAGGATAACAGATTTTGCTTCGGCATTGTAATAGGACGCGTAAGCTTCGAACGAAGCAATTTTTGTCTGGAAAATCGCCATGTTGGAATTGGCAATGAAATAAAGGAAAATCAGCGCGATTAAAAGCGTGTACTCTTGGCGATGTCCTTCGTATTTGAACATTAAATCGGCGGCGACGAGCAAAACAACTCCGTCATAAGACAAATTCAGCACGCGCATTAAGAACATACAAATTATAATTTCTGTCGCGAACAGGAAATATTTTGCGCGGCTGTTTTTATTTTCTCTGTAAAAATATCCGACCAAAACGAAAATCAGAAATGCGAAGACGGTTTTGAAAAAAATTTCGCCGGACGATTGCGGAACCGCGCCTGCCGATTCCAAAAAAGCCCGCGCAGTCATAGATTGATTGATTCTTTCCTGCGTGAGGCACATGAAGGCGGTTAAAATTAAAATTATGAAGCCGTTGCAGACGTAAAGTGTTCTGTGCATGTTTTTTACTGTTAAAAATTTCATTTCAATCCCAACTGTCGAGGTCGGCGGCGGAAATATTT
>CALFJC010000002.1 GCA_937877655.1 uncultured Selenomonadales bacterium | reverse complement strand
AGCGCGTTTCTTTTTGCAACTTTTTCTTTGGCGCAACAAAGAAAAAGTTGATCCTATACATAAAAATAATTTTAAAACAAATTGAAGGAGCGAGCCGCCGCAGAGAAAAACGGTTTTGCGAATCCACTTTTTGGGAAAAAAGGGGACGATCAGAATATCAGACACAAAAATATCAGAAATAAAATCGTGGCGGTGTACATCAGGCGAATTGCCCCCAAAATGTGCGCCGCCTCCAAACTTTCATTTGGTTCCCCCATATAGGCGCGGAAATGCGGCTCGCCGAAATAATAATTTACGCCGCCGAGTCTGATATTCAACGCGCCCGCAACCGTCGCTTCAGCCCAGCCGCCGTTCGGACTGGGATGTTTTTTTGCGTCACGTTTCATCATCGCAAAAGCATTTTTATAATCAAGTTGCAAAAGAAATGCCGCGCAGATAAAAAGCAAGCCCGTCAGCCGCGCAGGAATGTAATTTGCAATGTCGTCAAGCCGCGCCGCGATTTGCCCGAAGAAAAAATATTTCTCGCTCTTGTAACCGATCATTGAATCCATTGTGTTGACTGCGCGATAAAAAATTGCCAAAGGAAGTCCGCCGATTGCAAAGTAAAACAGCGGCGAAATTATTCCGTCAACCGTATTTTCCGAAACAGTTTCGACGGTGGCGCGAGTAATTTCCGCTTCGTTCAAATTTTCGGTGTCGCGTCCGACAATCCAACCGACTTTTTCGCGGGCGTATTCGATATGATCCGTTTCAAGAAAAAGATAAATGCCGTAACCTTCCTTGCCCAAAGTTTTCGGCGAGATCATAAAGCTCAACACCAACGCTTGAAGAAAAATTTGCAAGGCGAGATTCGGAATTTCCCGCGTCAAAATTTCTATGCCCAAGCCGATTAGTGAAACCGTAATCACAACCGCATAAACCAAAACGCCGCCTTTAAAAACTTTTTTTAACGGGCTGTCGGTATCGCGGCGCAAAAATTTTTCAAGCAAAGAAATTAAATCGCCGATAAGAACGACGGGATGAAATTTACTGCGCGGGTCGCCAATCGTTGCGTCGATAAGAAAGGCGACGACTGCCACAATCATTGAACTCATTGAATCAAACTCCGTTTTAGGTTTTAGGTTTTAGGTTATAGGTGATAGGTTTTTTGCTATCAGCTAACAGCTGAAATTATTCTGCCGTATGAAATTTTTTCCTGCAGAGGAGGTTTTCGATTGAAAAAATTGATAGTGAACGCGGACGACTTCGGACGCCACGAGCTGATTAATCGCGCCGTCGAACAGGCGTTTAATTTTGGTTGTTTAAAGTCTACGTCGCTTATGGCGGGCGGCGCGGCTTTCGACGACGCAATTAAGCTTGCAAAAAAAATTCCCGGTTTGGGCGTCGGGATTCATTTCACATTGGCGAACGGCAACCCCGTTTTGCCGCCTGAAGAAATTCCTTCGCTTGTCACGGCGGAGGGATTTTTTCATGCCGATTACGTGACTTTCTTAAAAAAATATTTCGGCGGGAAAATTTCTCTTGTCGAAGTTCGTTCGGAGCTCGCCGCGCAACTTGAAAAAATTCTCCGCGCAGGTTTAAAATTAACTCATTTCGACAGCCATCAACATTTGCATCACATACCGGGCATAATCGAAATTGCTTTGGATTTGGCAGCGATGGAAAAAATTTCTGCAATGCGCGTTGCCGACACGAAAATTTTCGACGGAGAACTTGACAGTCTCGGAAAATTTATCGGACGACTCGGCTTAAGTTCCCTTGCAAAATTCGCCGCGCATAAGGCGCACAAAAAAAATTTCTCGACGCCTGAACATTTCACGGGGATTGTTGCGGGCGAATCAGTCAATGAAAAATTTTTACTCAAGCTGATTGAAAATCTGCGCGAAGGCACAACGGAGGTCATGCTCCATCCCGGCACCGACAATAAAATTTTGCGGGACTTTTGCCGCTGGGAACATAATTTTGAAGAAGAACTTGCCGCCGTAACTTCAACAAAAATTTTGGGCTTGCTTGCCGAAAAAAATATCTCCGTAATAAATTTTTCCGAATTGAGGTCGAAGTCATGACGCGTGAAAGGCTTTTTGAAATTATTCGATTCTGTTTTGTCGGCGGCGTCTCGCTGATTTTGGATTACGCCATACTTTTCGCGCTCACGGAGTTTGCGGGCATTTACTATCTTTATTCGTCGGCGATTTCGTTCAGCGTGACTGTCGTTTTCAACTATTGGCTTTGCGTCATTTATGTTTTCAAAGACGCGAAGAAGCAAACGCCGCGTCAAGCAATAATTTTTTTCGCAACGGGCGCGGTCGGCTTGGTGTTGAATCAATTTTGCATGTGGCTGTTCGTGGCGGTCGTCAACCTGCATTATTTAATTGCAAAACTCGGCGCAACGGTTATCGTCACAATTTGGAATTATCTAACCAAACGCAAAGCGGTTCGCGGTTAAATTTTTGCTTCGGCTTTGTCTTGAAATTTTTTTCTGTCGACAATAAATCTTTCATGAGAGCCGCGCCCGATTTCTCCGCGCTCGTCGAAGGCGGCGACTTCAAAAACAATTTTCCTTCCGTCAACCGAAATGATTTTGACATCTGCGCGGACTTTCAAACCGATTGGAGTCGGCGCAGTATGTTTAACGTCAAGCAAAATGCCGACCGAAGTTGATTCGGGCGGCAAATTTTTTTCGACAAGTTCAGCCGCCGCCTTTTCAATCAATCGAATCATGGCGGGCGTCGCAAAAACTTTCAAGCTCCCCGAATTGAGAGCCTGCGCGGTATTTTTTTCCGTAACAATTTCTTCAGCCGTGTTCGTCAAGCCGATTAAATTTTTCATTGAAAAACCCCCTTTGCGGAGGATTTTACTTCATTCAGAAACTCCTGACAATAATTTTCGTTCCGACGGGAAATAATTTATAAAGTTCGTATTCGCGCCCGTCCAAAATAATTTTCAGTTGAGTACCTTTTCCCGTCCGAAGTTCCAAATTTTTAAAGCGGCGATTCATGTCGTCGAAGATAAACCAATCGCCGTCCCGATAAAATTTTCCGTCCGCCGCGTCGAAAGGCAAGCCGACTCCCTGCGACTTATATTTTGTGCGGAGCAGAACAAATTCGCCGTTTTTATATTCCAATTCCTCAATAACGGGCGTTTTTTGAACGGAATGAATAAATTTTATCGTCAAAGGCAAGTTTTCTTCCGCATTTATCACCGCGATTGAACTTTTTTCCGTTCCGACATAAATTTTGGGCTGATAAGCGATAAAAAACAAAATCAACAGAGCAATTACGGCGAGAAAAATTTTTTTCATGGCGGCAAGTTTCCTCCTGCTTGCAAAGATTTTTAAAGCTGATACAATCTGCGCGGGGTTGATTATATTGTTTGAATATGAATTTATGCGGAATGCGTTGACGGCGATTTTGCTCGTGACGCCGCTTTTCGGGCTTTTGTCGACAATGGTAGTTTCAAATCGCATGGCGTTTTTCTCGGACTCGCTGGGGCACGGCGCGTTTACGGGCATAGCGATAGGCGCGTTATTGGGCGTCGGCTCGGAAATGGTCGGGCTTTTGGGCTTCTCGATAATTTTTGCGTTGCTGATAACCTACATAAAAAATAAATCGCACGCGGGCGCGGACACAGTCATTGGAGTTTTCAGTTCGACGGCGATAGCGTTGGGCTTGATGATAATGTCGACGGGCGGGCAGTTCAATAAATTTTCGCGATTTCTAATTGGAGACTTATTGAGCATCACAAAAGGAGATTTAATCGGGCTTTTTGCGGTATTTTTAATCGTTTTGGCGAGTTGGGCGATACTTTTCAACCGATTATTGATAATTTCGGTGAATCAGACGTTGGCGCGGAGTCGCGGGATAAAAACTCAGCCGATAGAGTCGATTTTTGCGGTTTTATTGGCAATAATCGTGGCATTAAGCATACAATGGGTAGGAATTTTGATAATCAACGCGCTTTTGGTTTTGCCGGGCGCGGCGGCGCGAAATGTGACGAATTCCGTTAAGAGTTATCATGTTTTGAGCGTAATAATCGCGTTGAGTTCGGGATTAATCGGATTATTTTTGTCATACGAAATAAATTCAGCGGCTGGAGCAACGATTGTAGTTTTTGCGGCGATAATTTATTTCTTGACACTGATTTTAAAGCCGCGTTTCATAAAATAGGAGGATTTTGGGTTGAAAAGGAGTTTGGCGTTAATTTTTGTCGGCATGGCGGGGATTTTATGGGCGAGTTCGGGCGTGGCGGTACAAGATTTTTTTACTCACTCTGAAAAAACGGCAATGGAACTTACGAATATTCGCATGTGCGCGGCGGGCTTGATTTTGATAATAATCGGTTCACGGCGGAAAAATTTCCGATTGTCGCTCGAAATTTTGAACAAAGAGCCGCGATTTTGGCTTGACGTTGTGATTTACGGCATTATCGGCGTTATGTTCATGCAATTCACCTATTTTCAAGGAATATCGATAGGCGGAGCGGCGGCGACAACCGTAATTTGTTATTCATGTCCCGCAATGGTCGTTATTTGGGAGTCATTTTATCATAAAAAGTTTCCCAAGCTCGGAGAAATTTTGGCGGTAATTTTTGCGATGATCGGCGTTTTTTTACTCGTAACGGGCGGAAATCCAACAAAATTATTAGTTCCAATGGGCTGTGTGCTGTGGAGCTTGGCAAGCGGCGTGACTTTTGCTTTCAGCACGATATATCCGAAACATTTATTCGCAAAAAAAATTGATCCGTTGTTTTTGACGGGCGCAGGAATGTTTATCGGCGGCTTGTCAACATTTTTTTTGATAGATAATCGAAGTTGGCAGCCGTTTTTCGGCGCGGAAGTAATTTTTGACGTGATTTGGATAATAATTTTCGGGACGGTCGGAGCCTTTTTGAGTTTCAACGCAGGATTAAAATTTTTGACGCCGGAAGAAGCGGCAATCACGGTGACGACGGAACCGGCGGCGTCGGTAATCATAAGTTGGCTGGTTTTCGGAACAAAATTCGGCTTAATCGAGTCGTTGGGAATAATTTTGGTTTTACTGGCGATAATCATGCCGTCGATAGTCAAAAAATAAAAAAACCTTCCGAAAAGCGGAAGATTTTTTTATCGAAATTATAAATTCATCTTTCCCATAACAGAGCAACCGTCACGCCCTTAAATGCGGTTTTCGGCAAGGCAAATCGCGCTCCTTCAACGCAACACAATGCCGCCGCCTCGCAAACATTTCCGACACCGACCGACCGCGTAACAAATTTTGATTCGTCGAGTTTGTACTCGTCGATTTTTTTTTGGAGCTCGCTTGCGGAAAAAAATTTTATCTCAAGCCCCATGACTTCCGCCAATGACAACAAGCCGACTTCATCTTTTTTTGCGTCGACGCTCGCCAAAAATTTCACGCGCTCAATCGGCTGATGAATCATTGCGCAAGCCCGTTGAAGTGCCTCAAAAATTTTCAGCGAAGAAGTTCCCCGTCTGCAACCGACGCCCGCAATTAAATTTTGCGGAATTAAATTCAAGCGCACGTCGCCTGCCGTCACAAAAATTTCTTCGCCGCGCAGAATCGCCGCGTTAATCGCCTTAATCGCTTCTTTCGGTTCGGGCACAAGTCCGAGCTTTGAAACAATCGCATCGACAGGAAATTTTCCTTCAACGTCCGTTGCCGTCGTGATAACAGGATTTGCTTCAATCGCTTTTGCAATTTCAAGCGCAAGTTCATTCGCCCGCCCGACATGCCCGCTCAAAAGACTTATGACATTTTGCCCGCGCTCGTCGATAACCAAAACCGCCGGGTCGCTGAGTTTGCTTACAATATGCGGCGCGATCATCCTTACCGCAATGCCCGCCGCGCAGATAAAAATAAGTCCGTCAAACTTGCCGAAAATCTCCGCGATTAAATCGACAAGCTTTGTGAAATTTCTTCCCTTCGCAAAGGTCTGCCCGCCGACTTTTGAAGAAATTTTCTCGGCAAGTCGGGCACCCGTCGCCGTCAAGGATATAATTGCTGTTCTCAATTTAAAATCTCGCCTGCCTGAACATATGACTGAACTTTGGAGAATAAAGCTTGGATTGTTGACGGTTCTCCGAATTTAAACATTGCCCGACGACAATCATTGCCGTGCGCTCAATGTTTGCTTCCTGAACTTGTTTAACGATTGTATCAAGCCGTCCTTTGATAACTTTTTCTTCGCCCGGCCAAGACGCTCTGTAAACTACGGCGACGGGCGTCGAAGATTTGAAACCTGCCGACATCAAATCCTGCTTAATTTCCGGCAAAAGATTTACCGATAAAAATATGCAAAGCGTCGTTTGATGTTGCGCGAGTTTTTTGAGTGATTCGCTGTCGGGCACGGGAGTTCTGCCGCCGCGCCGAGTGATTATTACCGTTTGAGTTACGCCGGGAACCGTGTACTCCTGCTTGAGAGCCGCCGCCGCCGCCAAAAATGAACTTACGCCCGGCGTCACGTCGAATTCTATTCCGCGAGCCGTCATTGCGTCCATCTGCTCTTGAACCGCGCCATAAATCGACGGGTCGCCCGTGTGCAGTCTGACGGTTGTTTTGCCCGCTCTTTCCGCAAACGCGATTACGTGCATAATTTCTTCAAACATCATCTGCGCGGAGTTGTAAATTTCTGCTTCGGGCTTGCAAAATTTTAAAATTTCTTCGTTGACCAGCGAGCCCGCGTAAAT
The DNA here is from genome assembly GCA_937877655.1 of uncultured Selenomonadales bacterium. Taxonomy (GTDB): domain Bacteria; phylum Bacillota; class Negativicutes; order Selenomonadales; family Selenomonadaceae; genus Quinella. The sequence goes on along the minus strand of CALFJC010000002.1, from coordinate 6,848 downwards.
CACGACGTCCGCCTCGCTCAAAAGTTTTTGCCCCTTGACTGTGATTAATTCGGGATCGCCCGGTCCTGCTCCGACTATGTGTACCATCGCCTATACCACCTTTGAAAATTTTTTGTTTGAAATGATTTTAACACGCAGGGATTTTTCACGCAACGATAATCATTGCCGCTTGAAAAATTTTTATCGCGCTTGACGAATTATCAGGGGAATGTTAAAATTCTTATGGTTGATTAAAGAATCACAAAGACAGTTTCAATTATTAATTCCTAATTCATAATTCCTAATTAAAAAGTTGCGCGGGCATAGTTCATCGGTAGAATGAGAGCTTCCCAAGCTTTAGAGGTGGGTTCGATTCCCATTGCCCGCTCTGAAAAAAGAGGCACGCTTAAGGGCGTGTCTCTTTAAATTTTGCCCGTCTTGCTTTTTTCGTAAAGCGTGATATAATTCCCCGCGTATCGATTGGCGGGCAACGTCCCCCGTCGAACAAGGAGAATTTTTGGTTGTAAGGAGATTTATTTATGGCTTTTGAAGACAAAACACTCGTGTGCAAGGACTGCGGAAAAGAATTCATCTTCAGCGCGGGCGAACAGGAATTTTATCAGGAACGCGGCTTTGAAAACGAGCCCGTGCGTTGCCGCGACTGCCGCGACAAACGCAAACGCTCTCGCGACGGCGGCGAACAACGCCAAATGTTCAAAGTGATCTGCGCGGAATGCGGCAAGGAAACAGAAGTTCCGTTCGAACCCAAAAACGATCGTCCGATTTATTGTCGCGATTGTTTCAGCAAACATCGTCCTGCGCGGCGAGCTCAGTTCTGATAGATTTTATATCGAACAAAATTAAGCCCCAAGATTTTTTTGGGGCTTTGTTTTTTGTCAAAAAGTTTTCACGTCAAACACAAACACTTTATCAAATCATTTCGGATTTTCTTATCGGAAAAAAATTAAGCCCCGAAGTTTTTTCGGGCGTTATTTTTTTATCAGAAAAGTTTTTTGCGCGGCTCGACATAAAGTGCGCGGACATGTATATCAACCGCATGAACGAGCATCCCCGTCGTGAATTCAATCGCCTCGCGTATGTAAGCTTGCGTCTGTTGAATCAGCGTCGGAATATGGCTTCCGTAACTCAAAACCACTTCGCAGGAAATTGTCAAGCCGCGATCATCCTCGCCGTGAATAATATGTTTGACCGCAACATTTTTCAAACTCTTGACGAATTCCCGCGCCTTGATAATTTTTTCGACAATCGCCAAAATAACTTTGTCGTCAATAATCAATTTGCCGTAATAACTGAACACGGGGCGCACAATCGATTTTTCTCCGAGCTTGCGACGCTTTACTTGCGATTGTTTGAACAGCGATTGCAAAGGATTGACAAGATAGCCCGAAAAATGCGGCTTGAGTTCAATCGTCGGCACGGGGATTATGTGCTTGCCTTCTTTCAATCGGTGAAATTGCGCCGCTTCAATCTCCGCCCGCGACGCAATGTCTTCAATGCGAACGATTAATTGAATCGACGGGAGCTTGAGTGTTTTGGCGATTTTGTGAACCATGTTTTCCGAAGTACCGATAACCAAAATTCTGTGCGGCTGGATTTTTTGAATTGCCTCGCGAACTTCTTCGGCATGTCCCGGCAAAACAAAAATCGCCCGTCTGACTGCCATAATTTTACTTTTTTCGGTCTTGGCGGATTCGCCAGCAACTATATGTCCGTCCTTAATCAAAATCCCGTCGTCAATAATCGCGTCGGCTTCATGTTCGCGAGCAACTTGCAAGGCGCGATGACTTTTGCCCGTGCCGCTCGGTCCGACAAGAGCTATCACGTCCATAAAAATCGCCTCCTTAAAATCATTTTGCCACAAAGCCAACCAAAAAACAAGACTGAGATTCCCCCTTTTTTTCTAAAGTGGAAACGCAAAACCATCTCGGCTCGCAACTTCGTTTTTGTTTAAAATAATTTTTGTGTTTAGAACCGGTGTTCATAAACGCTTAAGTAAAGTGTGAATATGAGAAATCTTAATCATGGTCTCTGCAGAAGTAGCAGTTAGCTCGTAATCCTTGCTTAGTCGCCGTGAAGGATTGAGCCAAGCAAATGTTCTCTCAAGCGAAATATTTGTAAGCCTCGTAGACAAAGGAGCCGCGATAACCGCTGCACATATTTTTTCCAACGTTCCAAAATTGAGTTCCAAAGTCCGCTTAGCCGCGCTCGGCGATAAAAGCTGTGCACGGTAAAAACCGGCGGTCATGCGGCAAATTGCGCCACTGACACCCTGTCTTGACCAAGTACAACACCGCATTGACAAGTTCTCTTTTTTCCCATTTGCGATTTCTCATATCTTTCTTTTTACGAACACACGTTCTAACAGATGAATTGCTCGACAAATTACAAAAATTCGAGACCGCGCAGGCGAAGACAATCGGCAAATTTCTGCAAACCGCTTTGAAGTTGGGCGCGAAGTACACGGCAAGCAAGCATCTCACGCCCGAAGAAAATAAATTGTTGGCGGAGCGTCAAAAATTTTTGTCGGGACGTTTGGAAATTCGCACAGACGAAACAAAATCGCAAATTCTCTCCTTCAAAACGCAGGCAGAAAATTTTTCGGAGCGACTTGCGAAAATAAATCGCGGACAAAATTCGCTCCGAGAGCTCGCCGAGATTGAAAATGAGCCGCGTCCGAGTTTTGCATTTCTCACAGAAAATCTTACTCAACTCGTGCAAAATGCCCGGCTTAAAATGGATTTTTTCGTCACGAACGAGAATTTTATTTTGAACGTTGTAAATCTTTGGGAGATTTGGAACGAAAATTATAAAAGTTTCAAGACGAAATTGCGTGAAGAATTGGCGGCGGTCTGTCGCGAGGACGGCATTGATGAAGAAATTTTCGGCTTGGCACTCCGATTGGCAGAGCAAAAGATTTCTGATTGAACAGCGATTTTTGCCGCTCGTAGAGTTTGCAATCAAGGGAAATCTTTTGGATTCATTGGACGGCGTGTTGAAAATTTTGCAGGAATACAAAGTCGCAGTCGACAAATTTTATCTGCAGGAACGGAAAAACATTTATCAAAAATTTGCATTCCAAGCGGGCGGCGAATTGCAAGAGAAATTTGAGACGGAAAGCAAACTTTTTAAGCCGACGGAGAAATTTCAGCGTTCGTTGCAAGAAATAATATTTGCCCGCGAAAAATCGGAGGAGCGAATTTTCCTGTTGCGTTGGGCGGAGCCGCTTTTAAATTTCGGAAGAAGTTTTATCGCAGTTCGCCGATTTGAAACGTCAAAACTTCGCCGCGTATCTTGCCGACAGCCGTTCTTACGGCGAGGCATTGGAGCGGCGCGAAAAAGAATTCAACGCGCTGATTTTCCGAATGAGAAAAGATTTGGCGAGATAAAATTTGCAAACAAAAAATCCGAGCTTGAAGAAAAATCTTCATGCTCGGAAATTTTTTTATCTCTCCTCTTCGTCAGACCATTCAAGATTATCTGCGTTATTGTTGAGCTTGTTGCCGTCCTTGTGCCGCACGAATTTTTTATTGTCGGGATTGGGAACAAAACTCTGCGCCACGAGATAAGCGACGGGCACATTTTCCTTTACGCCGTCTTTCTCCAACGCAACAACAAGATCGCCTTTTTCATTTATTGTCGGCTCGACGATCTCGCCTTTGTTCGACGATCTGTTTTTTCTTTGCAATCTGCGTTTTAAACTCAAATTTTATCTCTCCTCTTCGTCAGACCATTCAAGATTATCTGCATTATTGTTAAGCTTGTTGCCGTCCTTGTGCCGCACGAATTTTTTATTGTCGGGATTGGGAACGAAACTCTGCGCCACGAGATAAGCGACGGGCATAATTTCTTCAATGCCGTTTTTTTCCAAAGTTACGACAACATTTCCGTTTTCGTCAATTTCCGGCGGAATAATTTCGCCCTTGTCATTTTCGCGATAGAATTTTTCAATGCGCTCGTCCAACTCTTCGCCGATTTGTTCGAGCCGCACAGCCTCCATTCCGATTTCATCATGCTCTTGCGAATACTGCTCGAAAAGCTTTTTTAATTTTATCCAAGTTTTTTCGTGCGCCTTCATTTTTCTTTCGAGTCGTTCGTGAGCTTTATAAAGCTGAGATTGTTCTTTTTCCAAGCCCAAATAAATTTTTTGAGTTTCCGCGTCGAATTCGTTCATGAAATCAACCTCCTACAAAGATAAATTTTTCAAGCGGGCAAAACGCAATTCATGCAGGGCAAGCGGGAGCGGAATAAAATCTTGCGAACTGTAAAGCTTGGAATATTTTTCGCGACAATGGAGAACGCGCTTGACATAATCGCGAGTTTCGGCGTAGGGAATTTTATCGACGTCGGAAAAATTCTCGTTCCAATGATTTTTTTCCATCCATTCGTGAACGTTGCCGCGCCCCGCATTGTAAGCCGCCAGTGCCAAAACGTCATTGCCGCCGAATTCATTTTCAAGCTCGGCAAGGTACCAAGTTCCGTAGCGAATATTTGTTTCGGGCTCGCGCAGATTTTTTATGTCCTCGTCCAGTTGAGAAGCTATCCAAGTCGCAGTTTCGGGCATGATTTGCATTAATCCTACCGCGCCGCTTTGAGAGTGCGCCGCTTCGGAAAAATTACTTTCGACTTTCATAACGGCGATTGTCAAAAATTTATCAACCTGCCAACGCGCCGAATAATTTTCAACCGTCGTGCGGTAAGGGAAAGGATACAGAAATTTTTTTTGAACGGAAGGCAAGCTTATCAAAAAATAAATCGCGATTAATATTGCGCCGATTGTCAAAAATTTTTTGAGCATCAATTCACCTCCGCTGTTTTGAATGAATTTTAAATGATTGAAAAAAAGTTGTCAACGCAGCAATTTCCGCAAAAAATTTTTTCAAAGTTTTATCCTTAAGCTAAGAAAATTTATGATATAATGCCTTGCCGAAAGGAGGCTGTGAATTGCTGACAAAATTTTTTGAAGCCATTGGCGGCTCGGTATTAAAAATTTTTGAGGGCATCGGGACAATCGTTTTGCTCTATGCCGACACATTCAAACAGCTGGCGAGCAAGCCGCGAATAAAATCGATATTAAATCAGATGGCGCATTTGGGCGTTGATTCGTTGATGATTGTTTCGTTGACATTACTTTTTACGGGCGTCGTGTTCACTTTGCAAACGGCGCATGAATTTATTCGCTTCGGAGCACAATCGACGGTCGGCGGGATTATTGCAATAGCAATCGGAAGAGAACTCGGACCGGTTTTGGTCGGCGTAGTATGCGCGGGGCGAGTCGGCGCGGCAATCACGGCTGAAATAAGTACAATGAAAGTCACCGAACAAATCGACGCGCTTAAAGTTATGGCGGTCAGCCCCGTAAATTATTTGATTGTCCCGCGAATGATCGCCTGCATGATAGCCGTTCCGATCCTTACGGTTTTCGGAGATATTATCGGAGTTTTGGGCGGTTGGGTTGTCGCAACGCAGTATTCGGGCATCAGCTCTTATCTTTTCATAAATTCGATAAAAATGTTCGCGACGGTTCACGATTTGACGGGCGGCATGATTAAGGCAATTTTTTTTGGAAATGTTATTGCGGTGCTCGGTTGTTATTACGGCTTGAATTGTCCCGACGGCGCGGAAGGTGTCGGCAAGGCGACGACAAAAACCGTTGTCACTTCGATTGTCGTCATTTTTATTTTGAACGCGCTGTTGACTTTTATAATTTACAGGTAAGGCAACATGATTAAAATTGTTGATGTCACAAAAAAATTCGGCGCGAAAGTTGCGCTGAAAAATATAAATTTGGAAATTGCCGACGGAGAAACTCTCGCGATAATCGGCGGGTCGGGCAGCGGAAAATCAACTTTGCTCCGTTTAATGATCGGGCTGATTAAACCCACAAGCGGAGAAATTTGGATTGGTAACGACGAAATTTCCCATATGAATGAAAAGGAAATGATGCGCATTCGACTTCGTATGGGAATGGTTTTTCAATACTCCGCGTTGTTTGATTCAATGTCGGTCGGAGATAATGTCGCCTTCGGGCTCGTCGAGCATACCGATTTCAGCAAAGAAAAAATTCAAGGGATTGTCAAGGAAAAATTAAAACAGGTCGGGCTTGAAGGCGTTGAAAACAGAATGCCCAACGAATTATCGGGCGGCATGAAAAAAAGAGTTTCATTGGCGCGGGCAATAGCATTTGAACCCGAAATTATTTTTTACGACGAGCCGAGTTCCGGGCTGGATCCGATTACCACAAACAGAATTGACGAATTGATTATCGAAACTCAACGCGCTTTGAAAGTTACGAGCATCGTTGTCACTCATGACATGGTCAGCGCGTGCCGCATTGCCGACAGAATTGCAATGGTTTACAACGGCGAATTAATCGCGGTTGATACGGTTGAAAATTTCAAAAAGATTCAAGATCCTCGCGTCAAAGAATTTTTCAGAATCATAGATTGAGGCGGTTATTTTATGGCAAAAAAATTTAAGGTATTGGAACTTTTTGCGGGTGCCGGCGGTCTTGCACTCGGATTGGAACGCGCAAATTTTGAGCCGCTTGCCTTGATTGAAATCGATAAAGACGCCGCCTCTACGTTAAAATTCAATCGTCCGAATTGGAACGTCATTAACGAAGACGTTGCAAATATTTCAAAGCTTAATCTTGAAATTTTTTTCGATATTCCGTACGGAAAATTGGATTTACTTTCGGGCGGTGCGCCCTGCCAATCTTTTTCTTATGCCGGAAAACGTCTGGGGCTTGAAGATGCTCGCGGCACTTTGTTTTATCATTATGCGATTTTCCTGAAGAAACTTCAGCCGAAAATTTTTTTGTTTGAAAATGTTCGCGGGCTTTTAAGTCA
>CALFJC010000001.1 GCA_937877655.1 uncultured Selenomonadales bacterium | reverse complement strand
GTGCGCCCGTGTCTTCGCCACCCGCTGTAAATTTTTTTCATTACGCCTCGCTTTTTCAGTCTGTTGTCGAAGGATCTATGTCAATCAGAATGTCGGTGCGCTTGTGAAGTTCATGTTCCAGCAAAAATTTCCGAACGGCTGATAAATCGGTTGATTTTATCAAAATCGAAAATCTGAACACGCCGCGCAGATTTGCTATCGCCGCTTTTATCGGTCCGAATATTTCTTGCCGCCCTGCAGAATTTTTCACAACTTCCGCTTTGAACATCTGGACTATTTCTTTTGCAAAAATTTTCGCCTTATCTTCTTTCGGTGAGGCGACAATTATTTTTATCAGTCGGCAAAACGGCGGGAAAAAAATTTCTTCGCGTTGTGGAAGTTCGCTTGCAAAAAATTTTTCATAATCCTGCTCGCAACCGAATTTTATTGCGGGCGCGGAGACGTTGTAAGCTTGAACAATCACTTTGCCCGGCAAATCTGCGCGTCCTGCCCGCCCCGCCGCTTGAGTTATCAGCGCAAAACAATTCTCCGCCGCTCGGAAGTTTGAAAAGTTCAAAGCAGCGTCCGCACTCAAAATTCCTACCGCCGTCACGCCGCTTATGTCGTGTCCTTTGGCGACCATCTGCGTCCCGAATAAAATATCTGCCTCATGCTTGGCGAAAGCGTCAAGTATTTTTTTTTGCCCGAATTTTTCCCGCGTCGAGTCTCTGTCCATTCGTAAAATTTTTGCGCTCGGAAAATAAAATTTCAATGCTCGCTCCAATTTCTCCGTGCCCGTCCCCAAAAATTTTATTCGCCGACTGCCGCAACTCGGACAAATTTCCGGCGGCTCCGATTCTGTTTCGCAACGGTGACATCTCAACTTTCCGTCTGCGTGATAAGTCATCGGCAAGCCGCAATCGGGACATTTGGCAACTTCACCGCAGTCTCTGCACATTACAACCGTCGACCAACCGCGCCTGTTCAAAAGAATTATCGCCTGCCGGTTTTCCGCCAACGTTTTTTTCAAAAGTTCAAGCAATGCTCGACTTAAAACTTCTTTGTTGCCCGCCTTCAGCTCGCCGCGCATGTCCGCACATTCCACTTCAGGTAAAGGATTGTCCAAAACTCGGCGCGGCATTTTTAAAAGAATCAATTCGCCTTTCTGCGCCCGATAAAATGTTTCCAAGCTCGGAGTCGCCGAGCCGAAAATTATCGCCGCCTCATGAAATTTCGCGAATTCTTCCGCCACAATTCGAGCATGATAGCGCGGAGAATTTTTATCCTGCTTGTAAGAAGAATCCTGCTCCTCGTCAATCACAATCAAGCCGACGTTTTCAATCGGTGTGAAAAGTGCAGACCGCGCCCCGATAACTATTCCGACTTCGCCGTTGCGAATTTTATAAAAGGTGTCGCTCCGCTCCGTTAAACTCAAGCCGCTGTGAATGACTGCCACGTCCGAGAAATACGCTTTGAAATTTGAAACGATTTGCCCCGTCAAAGCAATTTCGGGAACCAAAATTATCACGCGCCGTCCGAGCCGCCGAGTTATCTTTGTCAATTCGATATAAACTTGCGTTTTGCCCGAACCCGTCACGCCGTGCAACAAAAAGCCTTGAAATTTTTTTGCCGATAAAAATTTCTCAACCGTCTCAATCGCCGTAAGTTGTTCTGCCGTCAATTCAAAACTGCGCGGAACAGATTTTATTTGCGAATAACTGTCGCGCAAAATTCGCCGTTCTTCCACTTCGACAAAGCCCGCCTCGATTAACGGTTTTATTTTTGCCGAAGGAATTTTTTGCTCGGTAAGTTCAAACGTCCGAAGTTCGCCGCGTTCCCGCAACAATTTTAAAAATCTCAGCTGCACGGAATTTTTTTTGAAATTTTCTTCGTCAAAAGCCCGCGCAGGTTTGTAAATTTTTTCAAAGCGAACGGAAATTTTTTTGCCCCGTCGTCCCGGCATAAACAATCCCATCGTTTGCGACAACGGACATAAATAAAATTCCGCCATCCAACGCGCCGCGCTTATCATTTCGGTTGTAAACCACGCTTCGTCATCTATCACGCCCGAAATTTCTTTAAGCTCAAAAGGAAATTCTGTCGCGTCGTCAACTTCGCCGACATTTATAACAAAGCCGTCAACTTTTTGCGTTCCGAAAGGAATTGCCACTCGCCAACCCGCCGATAAAAATTTCAAGCGGTCGGGCACAAGGTAAGTAAAATTTTGTTGAATACTATTCGCCGTGACATTTACACAGACTTCAGCAATTTTCATCCGCATCCTCCAAATATTTTTTGACTGCCGCAACAAACTCGACCGCATGTTGATATTGAGTCTCCGCTTCTTCGTTTGACACTGCAAAAAAATCTTCATAATCGCTGTATTGCCGAATTCTGAACGCATCGCCTATATACGAAGAAAATTTCACGTCGAAAAGCCCGCCTTTGACATATTCACGACGAAAATAACTGATAACCGCCGAGTGCTTTTTGAAATCTACATAAGCTTCCGACAAAAGCGCACGAGTGGCAGAAAATATCGCATAATACGAGCGATTGACGGAATCTTTAAAATGTCCGCCGTCCAAAAGCTCTTTCGACACTGCCAATCGCTCTGTGGCTGCCTCCAATCTGTATTTCGTTAAATCACGCAAGACGAATTCCCTCCTTGAAAATATTTTCGTAATAACCGCCCGCATTTTTGTATTCCTCAAAAATTTTTGAACTGATAACCATCGGTGAAGTCAAAATATCGAATTCCAAATCAATGTCGTTTGCTTCAGACCAAACTTCCCAACGTTTTTTCTGCAAGTCGGGACATTCACCTTTGACGATAGCGGCGAAGTCAATATCCGAATCTTCGTCGAAGTCGCCGCGGGCATAAGAGCCGTAAAGATAAATCGCCTCGATGTCGTCGCCGTAAGCTTTGCGATAAGCTGCCACTACTCGACGGCAAACTTCTTCCATATGCGGCATTGCATTCATTTAAATCGCCTCCGAAAAGCAATTAGGAACTAGGAACTAGGAACTAGGAACTAGGAACTAGGAACTAGGGAAAAGCAAAAGTGAATGAAGACACGGACGCACAGTTAGAGATGGAAAGATGGAGAGATGGAAAGATTGAAAGTAAAGCGATTCGTAATGCGTAATGAAAAAATTTGTAGCGGGTGGCGAAGAACGGGCGCACAGGACGTGCGCCCGCCGGCAACTGAAACAGGATGTTTCATTGCCGGTCAGAGCGCGTTTCTTTTTGCTACTTTTTCTTTGGCGCAACAAAGAAAAAGTAGTTTAAAAAATAAATTTCATGATTGACTCAATCGAAGTTCGCGACAGCGTTTCGGCGTGCCCACACTTTTTAAAAGCGGGGGCAACTCACTCCATTGGGCGAACTTTTTCTTCGATAAAATTTATCTCCGCCGCGTCAAGCCCGTATTTTTTATAAAGTTGTGCGTCGATTTCGGGAATGCTGACGCTCCAATCGATGTCCGAAGCCGAAGTAAAATCTTGCAACGGAACTTTTGCCCAAGTTTGCGGCGGATTGTGTTGTGTAACTTTTAAAATCCCAAGCATTGCCCGACAAAATTTGCTCTTGATATATTTTAAGCAAGCGTCGGCTTCTGCGCGGGTATCAAAATTTCCGATAACTGTAAAAGTCGCCGTGTTGCCAACCAACGGCTCGCCGATAATCGGAGTGCCGATAAGCGGCGTGTTCGGCATTGTTCCTATCGCGCCCGAACCGTTTGCTTGTGGAACGAAAACCTTAAATTTGTTCAATGTCTCGTGATTCGTCACATTGTTGCGGCGAATCCATTTGTAGTATCTCCGATTTTTTATCAAGCCGAAAATTTTGATGTATTCGTTGCCGTCGTCCGGTTTTTCGTCAAAGAAAAAATCGCGCATCTTTTCAAAAGCATTCGTATCAACGAAAGAATTATCCTTAACAAAACGATAAATCGCACGCGGATAAATAATTTCATTGAGCGGGCGAAAATTTTCATTGTCGACGACAACTTTTTGATGAATGGATTTTAATTCATCAAACGGAATGAAAGTTCCAATCGCGCCGAAATTTTTTGTCTCGTCGCGAAGAGTAATTGCCACGCCGCCTTCAATGTCCACGCCTTTAAAATATTTGCCGGCATCTTGAGAGTAGTCAAGAACTTTTAAGTGCTCGTCGTTGAGCATTCGCTGATTAAAATCTTTCGGAGTATCTCCTTGATTAAAGAGAAAACGGGCAGGTGTTATCAACTCAACTTTTTCTCCGACTTTTTGCGCCGCCTCCATAAGTTTATCGTAAACGGGCAACTTGCGAGTGCTGTCGCTGTCCGTTTCTTCTTGATAAGGCGGGTTGCCGATAACAAAATCAAATTTTTTCATGGTGTTGCCTCCAAAAACAAATTTTCTGCCCGAAGTCCAATCGATTATTTCTTCGCCGAAAAGTGAATCGGGCTCCTTCAAACCGTCGTATTGAAAAAAATTCCACGAAATAATTTCGGCGACTTCTGCCAAATCATTTTCCGAAAAATCTTTGACGGCGTCGGCGAAAGTCAGCAAAACATTTGCGCGGGCGATTAAAAGGCTGTCGCCCTGCAACTCGTAGCCGTAAACACTTTGAACGGCGCGTTTTGCTTCGGAAAAATTTTTTGCGGCGCGGAGTTTTCTGTCCAAAATCCCAGCGCGATTTTCAAAAGGAATTTTTTCGCCCGACTCGGCGTCGTAACGATTTGTGATGAAAGGAGCCTCGCCGCAAGTTATCTCCAGCCACCGCGAATCAATTTTTTTGTCGTCAAGCGCGTCAACCATCTGCTTTACAATTTTTGTCGGAGTGAAGACTTCGGCAATTTTTCTTGTCCGCAAAAATTTTTCTGCGTCCGATTTCAAAGCACGCGGCTTAATCAGCGGCAAATTTTTTTTGAGAAGCTCCCGACCGTTGAAAAAAATATTTCTGCCGCTGTTCATGTCGCGAAGAAGAATTTCAATCACATTTCTAATCGGCGACTCGTTGAAGTTAATCAATAATCATTCCTCATTACAAAAAAATTACGCATTACGAATTACGCATTACGCATTGCATTTCGGCGGCGCGTCGAAGTTAATCATAAAATTTTCTCCAAAAAATTTTTTGTGGCGACATTGTAAGGGAAAATTTTTGCGCAGGCAATATTTTATGCTATAATCGCGGCGAAAGGGGAGAAAATTTTCATGAAAGATATTCTTGATGTTCACATACACACAACGGCGAGCATTCACGCCTACAGCACATTTCGCGAAGTCATCGACGCCGCCAAGAAAAAAAATTTGGAGCTCGTCGGCATTGCAGACCATGCACCGAGCGTTCCCGGCGCGATTGACAAATTTTATTTCGTAAATTTCAAAGTCATTCCCCGCGACGCTTACGGAATAAAAATTGCAATGGGCGCGGAGCTGAACATAATCGATTATTCGGGTAGCACAGATCTTCCCGCGCAGATTTTGAAAAGATTGGATTATGCCGTTGCCAGTTTGCACAGAGAATGTATTGAATCGGGGAGCGTGGAAGAAAATACGGCGGCTCTTATCGGCGCAATGAAAAATCCTCACGTCGTGATAATCGGACACCCAGATAATCCGCAATTCCCCGCAGATTTGGAAGCCGTAGCTCGCGCCGCCGCCGATAATCGCGTTTTGCTCGAAGTCAACAACAGTTCTTATCTGCCGAAAGGTCACAGAATCGGCTCGGCTGAAAATGCAAAGATAATGTTGGCGGCTTGCAAAAAATACGGCACGAAAATTATCATGGGCTCCGACGCGCACGTTGAAATTGATGTCGGCAATCACGAATTGAGTAAAAAAGTTTTGGCGGAAAATAATTTCCCTGAAGAACTTGTCGTGAATTCAAGTGTGGAAAAATTTTTTGAGTGCGTCAAGTACAGAAAATCCCTTGCACCAAAAAAACAATGAGTAATGAGCAATTAGTAATGAGTAATGAATTTTTAATTCCTAATTCCTAATTCCTAATTCCTAATTAAAAGGAGCGTTTTTATGTTTCTGAATCAAACGATACCGCCTCCGTTTTTAAAAGGTTGGTCGGTAATTTTTTTCGGCGGAGATGTCAATCTTGGTCGCCGCATGAATTGGAATCTTTACGAAAAACCTTTCAACAATCTTTCGATAATGTCGGAGTCCGATCTCCGAATCATAAATCTTGAATGCGTCGTTGCCGCGCAAGGCTCTCAAGGCATTGACAAGGGTGAAGGCGGACCTTATTACTATCATGCTCGCCCCGAACAAATTAATTTGCTGACCGAAGCGAAAATTGATGTCGCGTTGACTGCAAACAATCACTCGCTGGATTATTATGAAGCGGCTTTGCTTGAACAAAATAATTATCTCGACCGCGCAGGAATTCTTCATTGCGGCACGGGAAAAAATTTTGACGAAGCCGCCCGCCCGCTTTTCGTCAAGGCAGGAAAATTTATCGTTGCGATTTTCAATGTCGATGCCACGATGAAACCTTTCGCCGCAACCGCCGATAAGCCCGGAACTTTTTATTTGCCGCCCGATAAGCCCGAACTCTGGGAAAAATTTTTCACGGAAAAAATTTCCGACGCCCGCCGTCAAGCCGATATTGTACTTGTCGCGCCGCATTGGGGATTGAACGGAAAAATTGAACCGATGGATCAGATAAAAGTTCTCGGAAAAACTCTGATTGACTGCGGAGCCGACGCGGTTTTGGGTTGCCATTCACATTTTCTGCACGGAATCGAAACTTACAAAGACCGTCCGATTATTTATGACGCGGGCAATTTTATTTTCGATTCAAATGCGGGACAAGGCGGCGGCTTTTCGATTTTGTTATCCGAACGCGGCGTCGAAGAAATTTTTTTCGTCCCGCTGATTATCGGCTATTGCAGAACTTCTCCCGCCAATGACGAACAGTCAAAAAAAATCTGCGCGGAATATTTTAATGCCTGCCGCAAACTCAACAGCGCGGGAATTCCCGTCCGAAATGATTTGATTCAATTCAAATTCAATCCGCCTGCCCGCGCAGAAAAAATTTTGGAGCCCGTCGAACTTTCAAAATCAAAATGCGGCGAAAAAATTCTTCCGATGAACGAACCTTTATCGGAATGGACGGCAGAAAAAGTTCCCGAAGATGCTTTGATTGAACCGCAAAAATTAGGCGCAGTAAAATTGCTCGGTTGCCGTGTCCCTTCGGACTGTCAAACAATCGAACGCAGAAAAATGCTTTACGTTGAAACTTGGTGGACGCTTGACGAGCCGACCGATAAGGATTTGAATTTCAGAATCTTGGGCGTGCCGAAAATCAAGGGCTCAATGCCAAACTTCGGCGCGGGCATGGAGCATCAAGGTTGCGATTGGCTGTTTCCGACAAATCGTTGGAAGGCGGGCGTCATTTACCGCGAAAAATTCGGGCTTCGTCCGCCGAACAGCAAAGATCTTGTCAACGTCGATTTGTCATTGGAAATTTCCGTCCTTGACGACAAAATTACTCTCGGCAAATATATTTCTCCGATAAAAATTCAAATGCAAATTCCCGGTCGCCCGACGCCCGCGCCCGTTCAAATTGAAAATCCCGCGCCGCCCGCCGAAATCGGAGGCATTGAAGAATTCAAACGCGAATTCAAAGAAAAAAACGGCGTTGTGTTCTTCATGTTGAGAAATTTAAAGGAAAATCCTTCGGGGCTAGAATTGTCGGCATTGCGGCGAGCGACTTTGTTTAAAAATTATTTGGGTTGCGAAGTTTTTTTGCTGACAAACGAATATCAAAACGATCTCTTTGAAAATTTTTCCCGCCGCAATTCGGACGGCAAATTGCTGAACATGTACGATTATTTTCAAGGGATTAATCGGGAAATTGAAAAGCCGCGCAGAATTTTCATTGCGCCCGTGCAAAACGATTGGAAAATTGAACCGCTCGGCAGAGATTTTCGCATTTGTCGGCAGGACGGCTCAACCGCCATGTATTGCGCCTTCAATGAAAGCCAAAAACTCTCCTACATAAATTTCTTTGACGAAAAGCATCAGAAAACTCGCCGCGATACTTATGACGAACTCGGTTTTTTGAGTCGCCGCCAGATTTTCGACATTGAAACGGGCATTCCGACCGAAGCACTTTATTACAAGCCGGACGGCGCGGTTGCCATAAAAGAAACTTACGGGATTGTCGAAAGGCAAGTTCAGCTGAAATCGATTGAACTTGTCGGGAAAAATTTTGTCGCAGATCATCCGCGAAAATTGATTCGTTATTGGCTGGAGCAGTTGACGGCGGACGAAAATCGGACATATTTTTTAATCGGCGACAGAAGCCCCGAATATACGCGATTTTATTCGGCAGTCAAGCAACGCAGGGCGGAAAATATTTTCGTTTTGCACATGCTCCACAATCTCCATGTGCTTGAGGATTTTAATCCGATGACTGCACCGACAAAACGTTGGTACAATTTTTTGACGGACACAAGTTTTCAATCGGACGCGATTATATCTTTGACGGAGCATCAAAAGGACGACATTGTTAAACGTTACGAGCTTGGAAATGTGATTGTCCTTCCGCACGCCATAGAAAAAAAAGATTTTTCGCCGTCAATCGAAAGAGATCCTTACAAAATTATCATGGTCGGGCGGCTTGTCGATCAAAAAAATCCAGAAAAGGCAATCGAGGCGTTCAAAATCGTTCACGAAAAAATTCCGCAAGCGACTTTGCATTTTTACGGGCTCGGTGCGTTGTTGGAAAGTTTAAAAAGAAAAGTTCACGAGAACGGGCTCGGAGATTCGGTGATTTTTGAAGGCTTTGTAAACAATATGGCTGAAGTTTATGATTCCGCCGCGTTATCAATCCTTACAAGCCGCTACGAAGGATTTTCGCTTGTCGTTCAGGAAAGTTTGCAGAATAATTGTCCCGTCGTCGCCTTCGATTGCACTTACGGACCGCGAGATATGATTGTTGACGACGTGAACGGTTACTTGGTACCCGTCGGAGACGTTGAGGCAATGGCGGAGCGGATTATAAAAATTTTGTCCGAGCCCGAATTGCGCGAAAAACTTTCTGCGAATTGCGCAAAGAGCATAGAAAAATTTTATCCCGAAGTTGTGGCGGGAAAATGGGCAAAACTTTTCTTAAATCTCATTCATAGGGAAGGAGAATAAAAATTTTGTTGGTTCACGAGATAATAAACAACGGGCGCGAAGAAGATATTGCGATTGTCGACGAGGGACGGCAGATAACTTATTCGCAACTCAAGGCGGGCATAAAAAAATATCGCAACCGCCTTTATGAAATCGGAATTCGGCAGGGCGACCGCGTAGGAATTTTTTCAAGGAACAGCGCGGAGTTTGTTTACACTTATTTTGCAACGGCATCACTCGGAGCAATCAACGTTCCGATAAATTTTCAACTCAGCACACGCGAAACCGCTTACATTTTGCAAAATGCGGGCGTCGAACACCTTTTGACTTACGAGCCGTTGACTTTTGAAGAAAAAATTTCCGTCACTCAACATGATATTGCAACTTTCGGAGAAAAAATCTGCGCGGATGCTCCCGAATTGCCCGCCGACTTCGACGAAAACAATCCTTGCGTCATAATTTACACGTCGGGCACAACCGGCAACCCTAAAGGCGCGATTCTTTCGCATAAAAATCTTGTCCACAATACGCGCCAATGCAAAGTTTTCAAATGTCACCGCACTTGCAAGTCGATTTGCGTTTTGCCGATGTATCATTGCTTCGGTTGGACGTGTACCGTGTTGAATACTTTTTATCGCGGCGCGGAACTTCATGTTATGCGCGTTTTCAAACCTAAAGAAATGGTTGACATGGTTCGCGAGCAGGAAATTACCGATATAATTATCGTGCCGTCGATTTTTAAGCTTGTAACGGCGCTTGCCAAGCCCGAAGATTTTAAAACCGTCCGATTTTTCATGAGCGGCGGAACGACTTTGCCCGATAAAATTGTTGACGAGTTCAGAAATAAATTCGGCAGGGAAATTGCGGAAGGTTACGGCTTATCGGAGGCGTCGCCCTGTGTTTTTTTGACGACGCACGGCGAAGAGCGGCAAGGTTCGTGCGGAAAAATGCTTGACGGCGAAGAAATTCGGCTTGTCGACGAAAACGGGCGCGACGTTGCGGCGGGCGAAGTCGGAGAAGTTTTGGTTCGCGGCGGTCAAGTCATGTTGGGCTATTGGAAAAATGAAAAAGCGACCAAAGAAGCTCTCGACGCGGACGGCTGGCTCCATACGGGCGACGTCGGCAAGGTTGACGCGGACGGCTACTATTATATCGTCAATCGGATTAAGGAAATGATTATCAGCATGGGCGAGAATATTTATCCCCGCGAAGTCGAAGAAGTCGTTTATAAATTCAAGGGCATTAAGGATGCGGCGGTTATCGGCGTCGAAGATAAACTTCGCGGGCAAGTCGGAGCGTGTTTTTATGAAGTTCAGGACGGAAAAACCGTTGACGCCCGCGAGCTGAAACGTTTTCTGCAGAAAAATCTTGCTTTGTACAAAGTGCCGCGTGAATTTCACGAGCTGAAAGAAATTCCGCGCACTTCGACAGGTAAAATTGCCAAGAGAAAAATTTTGGAAGATTATCTTGCGGCGAAAGGAACTTGACATGAAAAAATTTTTAACGGCGTTGACGATTTTTTTGCTGATGTCCGCGCAGGTTGAGGCGGTACCTTTCAGCCGCGACCAAATGGACAGAATTTTTTTGGACGTTGAATCCGCCGAAAATTCTACGCTCGCTCTCAACGTCGAGACGCTTACGGAAAAATTTAACGGGCTTATCATTCCGATTCTTCAAGAGACAATGGAAATTGAAGACGTTTCGGAGATGGCGCACCTGTTTTTGATAAAGGATTATAAAATTATCGGAAACACCTTCGCAAATATTTTCGGCGATTATCGGGTTGCGCTTGTCGGAAACTGCGCGGCGGACGGCAACTTTAAAAATTTGAGTTTCTACTACACGACGCCCGAAGAAAAAGACGAGGCGATTTTCACAATTTGGCTCCTTACTGCTTTTGTAAAAAGTCTCGCGCCCGAAGTCAACGTTCAAAATTTAATGACCGAGTTGACAGCTGAAAATTCTTCGGGCACCGCGATTAAAGACGGAATAAAATTTTCTATCGCTTCGGACGGAAATTTGAACGTCTTGACGGCGACCGCTCAATAAAAAAAATTATCCCCCGCAATTCGCAGGGGATTTTTTTAATGAAACTTTAACGGGAAATTAATTTCTCGCGTTTAAACTTCAGAGAAATATTTTTAAAGGAGCGTGAACGCCATGAAAAAATTTTTAATCGCCGCCGCGCTGAGCTTCGTAATTTTCGGCGGGCAAGCGGCAGTTGAAGCCTCGACTGTTGAAAATTTGAACGAGCCCGGCGTTGAAATTCAAGATGTTAAATCTCACGGCAAATGGGCACATTTCAGAGACAAATATATTCTCGGACGCGAAACCGAAAATGAACGTCGCGACAGAAAAGATTGGGAGCGTCGGCATCGCTATAATGATGATCATCGTTATTCACCGCCGCCGCGTCACGGACACAGACCGCCGCCTCCGCCGCGCAGATAATTTTCAATCAAAAAATCCCTTCATCAACGCGGAGGGATTTTTTTGCAGGAAAAAATTTCTCTTAAAAGAATAAATCACAGCGGAGGTTGATAAAAATGAAAATATTGCTCGTAACGACGACTGATAAACTCGCAGAAAAACTTGCTGTCTTAAATCCCGAATTGGAATACTGCGCGATTGTCGTTGACGAAGTCGAGCCTGCGAAAGAAATTCTGCCGAACGTCGGCTTGTCGCAAGATTTGATTTATCCAATGGAAGAACTCAAAAATTGCGTCGAAAATCTTCAGTATGATTATGTCCTTTGCTTGCAAGACAGATTTTATAACGAACAGATTTTGAAACTTAAAATGCCCTCCTTGCCTAAAGAAAAAATCGTAAGTTTTGCCACGTTGCCGACGACAAAAAATTTTATGACGAAACGCAGATTGAAATACTATCAAGCACATTCACAGGAAATTGAAATGTTTGCTACGGGAACAAGTACCACCGAGGCGGCAATAGACATCAGGAATTTCAAATACAAGGCGATTAATTTTGCAGAGTCCAGCCAAGATTTATATTATAATTTTCTAATCGCAAAAGATATTATATCTTATGGCGGGGAGCACAATAAGCTTCGCTACGCTCTCATCGGTCTTGCCCCGTATTCTTTTCACTTCGATCTTTCCAAAACATTTATGTTTAAATGCCGCGTGTTGCTTTACTTTATTGCGTTCAATGACTTGCATAATTTTCCTGTCCCTCTTGATATTTACAAAAAATTTTTCCGCGAAAATTGGTCGAACAGAAAACTTTCGATTGCCAAGGTTAATATCAATGGTGTCAAATCGCACAGAGTTATAGCCAAACAGGATATTGTAAAAGTTCATCCGAAAACTTGGGCGAAAAAATCTTATCCGGAAACTCGCGACGAGAACATAAAAATTTTGGACGATTATCTGACGCTCTGCGAAGAAAATAATGTTCGTCCCATAATGTTTCGCGTGATTGTCTCGGAGAAATACATGAAAAATTTCAATCCGAATTTGCTCGAAGAATTTAATTGCATAGTTGAACAAGCTTGCGAAAAACATCCGAGCGCGTGTTTTGTCGACGGCTGGAAATTGCAAGGTTTCACTTATGATGATTTTTATGATCACGGGCACATGAACATTCACGGCGCGGCAAAGTTCAGCGCATATCTCAGCGGCTTTATTGAAGGACTCGAAACAAAAGAGCATTGAAAGATCATGTCGACAAATAAATAATTTTTCAATCAAAACTAAAAATCCCTTCGCCAACACGGAGGATTTTTCTTTTGCAGGAAAAAATTTCTCTTGACAGAATAAATCACGGCGGAGGTTGATAAAAATGAAAATACTGCTCGTAACGACGACGGATAAACTCGCAGAAAAACTTGCTGTCTTAAATCCCGAACTCGAATACTGCGCACTTGTCGTTGATAACGTCGAAGCTGCGAAAAAACTTTTGGCGGACGACGACTTGTCGCAAGCTCCGATTTATCCGATAGACGAACTCAAGGATTGTGTCAAAAAAATTAATTACGATTATGTCCTTCGCGTGCAAGATCAATTTTATAACGAAAAAATTATAATGGAACTTCCGAAATACGGCGTGCCAAATGATAAAGTCGTAAGTTTCGGTTTCTTGACGACAAATCATAATTTCAAGACGGAACAAACCTTGAGATATTTTAAGGAGCACGCGTCGGAATATGAAATGTTCGCAACCGGCATAAGTCCGGCTTTTAACGGAATAGACGTTACGCAATTCAAACGCCCGCTTTTCAATTTTGCAAAGCCCAGCCAAGATTTATACTATGATTTTCAAGTTGCAAAACATATCGTTCTATGCGGGGGGGGTATGGGACAATTCGTTATGCTCTCATCGGACTTGCCCCGTATTCTTTCCATTACGATCTCTCGCAAGTTTTTCGTTACAGATGTTTGTTTCTTCCTTACGTCATTGCTTTTAACGATCTGCATAATTTTTTCTTGCCCGTTGATCAGTACAAAAAATTTTTGCGCGAAGAATGGTTGGCTAAAAAATTTCCGCTGAAAAATTTCAATGCAAATAGACCTTACGGCGGCGAATCGACCAAAGTTATGGATCAAAAAGCCATCGAAGGCGGCACAAACACTTGGGCGAAAAAATTTTATCCGAAAACCCGCGACGAGAATATAAAAATTCTTGACGATTATCTGACGCTCTGCGAAGAAAATAATATTCGCCCCATAATGTTTCGCGTGATTGTCTCGGAGAAGTACATGAAAAATTTCAATCCGCAACTGCTTGACGAATTCAACCTCCTTGTTGAGCAAGCTTGCCAAAAACATCCGAGTGCCCGCTTTTTCGACGGCTGGAAATTGCAAGGTTTCACTTATGATGATTTTTTTGATCATGCACACATGAACAATTACGGTGCGGCAAAGTTCAGCGCACATTTCAACGATTTTATTGAACAACTCGAAACAAAAGAGCATTGAAACTTCGCGCCTGTAAATAATTTCTTTAGGAAAAAAATCCCTTCGTCAACGCGGAGGGATTTTTTTTTGCAGGAAAAATTTTCCTCTGACAGAATAAGCGACTTCAAAGGAGGGTGAATTTTAATCGAATATCATTTCTTAAAAATCTTGAGCAAAATAATTTGTCTGTTGCCGCTGAAATTTTGTTTGAAACTCGGACGCGGCTTGGCAAATTTGATTTGGATTTTTTTTCCCGCCAAGAGAAAAAAACTCGCGACAGAAAATATCCGTCGCTGTTTGAATGTCTCGCCGGAAGAATCTGCGCGGATTGCAAAAGAAAGTACCGTTCAATTCGGCTCGATCTTCATGGAGGTTTTGTCCTTCCCGAAATTAAAAAACACAATGCAAAGCCACGTTAAAGTTATCGGGCTTGAACATTTGACAAGCTATAAAAATTCTTCGGAGCGCGGCGCGGTGATTATGACTTGCCACAGCGATAATTGGGAGCTTATGGGCGGAGCCTTCGCGCAAAACGGAATTCCGCTCGTCGGAGTCGCGAAAAAACAAAAATCCGAGGGCGCAGATAAATTCATCAACGAATATCGAACGCTAATCGGTATGCACATAACTTATCGCAGCGGCGTCCGCGAAATGTACAAAATGCTTGACGAAGGACATTTTATCGGGCTGATTATGGATCAAGATGTCGGGCGAGATGACGGCGTCGTTGTGAAATTTTTTAATCAAGCAACAAATTTCGTGACGGGCGCGGCGTCAATGTCTCGCTTCAGAAAAATTCCGATTTTCCCTGCCTTCATGCATAAAAATTCCGACGGAACTCACACATTGGAAATTTCTTCGCCGCTTTTCGTCGAAAAAACTTCCGATAAGCACGCCGATATAAAACTTATGACGCAACAACTTGCGACGCTGATTGAAGAACACATTAAAAAATATCCTGCCGAATGGTTTTGGCTCCATGATCGTTGGAAGTCAATGCGGGTTGAGTTCGAGCCGGAAGAAGTTGAAAAGTTTAATTATGAATTGGGAATTGGGAATGAGGAATGAACATTTGAAAAGAATTTGGGCGTTGATAATTTTTTCTCTGTTGCTCCTGCCCGCGCAGGTTCAAGCGATTGATTTTCCAGTGACTTCGCCTTTCGGCTGGAGGATTCATCCCATTTCGGGGCAATGGAAATTTCATGCGGGCGTTGATCTCGGCTACGATTACGGCGAATATATCGGCGCACTCTTCGACGGACAAATTATTATCGCCGCCAATCTCGACGACGGCTACGGCAACCAAGTTCTGATTTATCACTCCGCGATTGACTCTTACACGCGCTATGCCCATTGCAGTACTTTGCATGTGACGGCGGGGCAATTCGTCAAAGCGGGACAAATCATCGCGCAAGTCGGGAGCACGGGCTATTCGACGGGACCGCATCTGCATTTGGAATATATTGTCAATGACAACGGAGTTTATCGTTACGCCGACCCGTTGAGTTTATGGCAGTAAAAAAATCGGAGACACCGCGCAGGCATCTCCGATTTTTTTTAGTTGCGAGTAAAAGTTTTGTCTACAACGTCGCCGACCGCGCCCAGAATTCCGAGACTTTTGCCGTCTTGAAAAAATTCTACCGCGCCCGCGTTGCCGAGACGGAAATTAATGTTATCTTTGCCTTCCCAAGTCAAAGTTTGTCCGCCTTCAACGACGCCTTCCTGAACAACCGCGCCGTCAACCGTAACGAGTAGCCAGCATCTGTCATTGAAACGCGCTTGAATTTGCACGCTATCCGAAGGAACAGGATTGGCATTTGCAACGGGCGCGGGATTTTCTGCGGGTTCTTCGGGAGTTGCGGGTTGAACTTGTTGCGGCGGCGGATCGACTTTCACAACTTCGCCGTCCGAACTCGATAAAAAAGACCATGCGCCGCCCGCGAGTGCCGCGATTAAAACGACTGCCGCGATTATCAGCATACCCGATTTGGAACGATTTTCTCCCTGAACGGAATAGCCCAGAGGTTTTTTTTCTTTCTTGACGGGTTGCGGTTCAGGTTTTTTTTCGGGAACCTGCGCGGAATTTTCTTCCTCAGCGGGAGTTTGCGGCGTCCCTGCAAGTTCATCAATGTCGCTCATAAACTCTTTAACCATTGCGTCGGCGTCGAGTTCAAGAAATTTTGCGTAATTTTTTATGAAACCTTTGGTGTAAACCGTGCCCGGCAATTTGTCGTATTCGCCGTTTTCTATTGCTTCTATGTAAAGAGCGCGGATGCTTGTGCCCTGTTCAATATCTTCGATGGATAAATTTTGTCGCTCGCGTTCTTGGCGAAGCGTATAGCCTACCATTTGAAACATCTCCTTTCTTTTGCGCATTATAAACGACAGATTTTTAAATTACAAGTGGCGGTTTTTCTTCAAAAGCATTAAAATATTTCAAGCCGCATCATGAGAGCTCGTCCCCCTTTTTTCTAAAGTGGGTTCGCAAAACCATCTCGGCAATTCGTGCCTTCGATTCATTCAAAATAATTTTTATGTATTGAACCTACTTTTTCTTTGCTGCGCCCAAAGAAAAAGTAGCAAAAAGAAAAGGCGTTCGCCGCTTGAACATCCTGTTCAAACGCGGCGTCGTGGGGCGGCGTCCATGCCGCCCCTTCTGCTTCTCAACTACCCGCAACAAGCTTTTTCATTTCGTATTGCTTTTCCCTTTTCCCTTATCCCTTATCCCTTTTCCCTTTGATTGGAGGAAATTATTTTGGATTCTATAAAAATTCGCGGAGCTCGCGTTCATAATTTGAAAAATATCAGCGTCGAAATTCCCAGAAATAAATTCGTCGTGATAACGGGCGTTTCCGGTAGCGGAAAAAGTTCCCTCGCCTTCGATACAATTTATGCCGAAGGTCAAAGGCGTTATATGGAAAGTTTGTCCAGTTACGCCCGACAATTTCTCGGCTTGCCCGATAAACCCGACGTCGATCTTATCGAAGGCTTAAGCCCCGCCATTGCGATTAATCAGAAAACTACAAACAACAATCCCCGCTCGACCGTCGGAACCGTCACGGAGATTTATGACTACTTGCGGCTACTCTTCGCCCGAATCGGCAAGCCGCATTGTCCCAAGTGCGGCAAGCCCGTTAAAAGTCAGAGCGTCGACCAAATTTTAAGCCAGATTCTGAATTTGCCCGAAGGTACAAGGTTTTCTTTGCTCGCGCCCATTGTCAATCAGCAAAAAGGGACTCATAAAAATTTTTTTGAAAAATTAAGTGCGGCGGGTTTCGTTCGCGTTAAGGTTGACGGGAAAATTTACGATCTCGACGAAGAAATTTCTCTTGCCAAAACCAAAAAACATTCGATTGAACTTGTCGTTGACAGATTGATTAATCGTGACGGCGTAAGGTCTCGGCTTGCCGATTCTTTGGAGACTGCGCTTAAATTCGGCAACGGAATTGTTTTCGTAGAGACGGACGAAAAAGTTTTGACTTTCAGCGAGAAAAATGCCTGCGTCGATTGCGGAATAAGTCTGCCCGACATTACGCCGCAACTTTTTTCCTTCAACAGCCCGAAAGGTGCTTGTCCGAAATGCAACGGGCTCGGAAAAATTTTCGACGTGCGCGATTGGTCGACAATGTATGAATGGATGCTCGCCGTTCACGAATTCAAAAATACCGATTTGCCCGAAGACACCTGCCCCGCCTGTCACGGTCACCGCCTTAATCCCGAAGCTTTAAGCGTCAAAATCGGAGAAAAAAATATCGCGCAAGTTGTTGATATGTCGGTTGACTCCTGCAAAAAATTTTTTTCAACATTGGAGCTTGACGATACAGATAAAAAAATTTCCGCGCAGGTTTTGAAGGAAATTAATTCGCGGCTGAAATTTTTATGCGATGTCGGCTTGGATTATCTCAGTTTGTCGAGAAAATCTGCGACGTTAAGCGGTGGCGAAAGTCAAAGAATCCGTTTGGCAACGCAAATCGGCTCGGCTTTGACAGGCGTGCTTTACGTTTTGGATGAACCGTCAATCGGTCTTCATCAACATGACAACCAAAAACTTTTGGCGACGTTGAAAAATCTGCGAGATCTCGGAAATACTTTGATTGTCGTTGAACATGATGAGGAAACAATTCGCGAGGCGGATCAAATTGTCGACATGGGACGCGGCGCGGGAAAAGCCGGCGGCGAAGTCATTGCGCAAGGGACGGCGGAAGAAATTTCTTTGGAAAAAAATTCTTTGACGGGAGATTATCTCAACGGAAGAAAAATTATCCCCGTGCCGAAAACGCGCAGGGATATTTCTCAGACTTTGGAATTTGCGAACGCCGATAAAAATAATCTCAAAAATATTTCCGTGAAAATTCCGCTCCGTGCCTTGACTTTGATAACGGGCGTAAGCGGTTCGGGGAAATCGACGCTTGTTGAAGAAATTATTTATCCGCGCCTTAAGGAAATGAATTTGGTGCCGCTTGGAATAAGCAAGGTGACGATGATTGATCAAGATCCGATTGGCAGGACGCCGCGTTCAAACATTGCGACTTACACGGGCGTTGCCGACCACATAAGAAAACTTTTCGCCGAAACCAACGGCGCGAAACTTCGCGGCTACAAGGCGGGGAGATTCAGTTTCAACGTCAAGGGCGGGCGTTGTGAAAGTTGCGGCGGGAACGGCGTTTTGAAAATCCCGATGAATTTTCTCCCCGACGTTTATGTTACCTGCGATGTTTGCAAGGGCGCGAAATTCAATGCGGAGACTTTGGAAGTAAAATACAAAGGGAAAAATATTTCCGACGTGTTGAACATGCCCGTTGACGAAGCGTTGATTTTTTTTGAAAATGTGCCGACGATTAAACGCATGTTGCAAGTTCTCCATGATGTCGGCTTGGGTTATATCGAACTCGGACAAAGTGCGAACACTTTCAGCGGCGGCGAGGCTCAGCGCGTCAAGCTTGCTTATGAATTGGCGCGACCGCTCGGCAGGGCGGCGAACATTTACATTATGGACGAGCCGACAACGGGTTTGCACTTCGACGACGTGAAAAAATTAATCGAAGTGATTCAGCGGCTCGTCGAGCGCGGCGACACCGTCATTATCATTGAACATAATCTTGACGTGATAAAATGCGCCGATTATATCATTGATCTCGGACAAGACGGCGGCGATAAGGGCGGCGAAGTCATTGCGAGCGGCACGCCCGAAGAAATTTCTCGCGTCGAAAATTCTTATACGGGACAAGCATTGAAAAAGCAATTAGGAATGTGTAATGCGAAATGAAAACTCAATCGAAGCAAAAGAACGGGCGCACAGGACGTGCGCCCGCCGGCAACGAAAACAGGATGTTTTCTTTGCCGGAAACGCCCCTGCGAGGGGTCTTTTCTTTTTGCTACTTTTTCTTTGGACAAGCAAAGAAAAAGTAGATTCTATATACAAAAATTATTTTGAATGAATCGAAACAGCGAGTAGCCGAGAGGGTTTTGCGAATCCACTTTAGAAAAAAGGGGATTTTTTATTGCATAAGCAGTCCGAGCAAAGTATCTTTGGTGACTTCAAGAGGATCAAGATTTATGTCGCAGTCTTCAGCCGTAACATTTTCAAGAATTGCTCCCGCTCTTCTCAAAATCTCGTTCAAACTCAAATTCGATTTAAAAGCCGTGTTTACCGCACTAATGATGTCAATCGTCAGCCAAGTGCTCCGCGCAACAATTCTGTTCCCCATATTTCTGGAGAAGAAATAAAATTTTTTCGCACCGAGTTTGTCGGAAGAAAGGAAGCCGAGAAATTTTTCGCCCGAATTAATTTCGCCCGGCAAACAAAAAGCAATTTCGTGCGAGTCAACCAAATATTTTCTGTCGATTTTTTCCTGTTTAACATCGGCAAGAATCAGCTTGAACGGTACGGGCTTGGGATTCTCTTCGCGATAAGTGTAATTGTTGACGTTTGCCATAATATCTTCGTCCGTCACGGCTTCTCCCACAAAAAAAGCTTCCGTCGCACCGCCGCCTTTAACGGGCGCATCCGTCATGTCGCCCGAAAAAATTATCTTATGTTTTTCTGCGTTGATAAAATTTTCGTTCGCAAAATCATTATCCCAGCCGATGTCAAAGGAGTCGGAGTTCAAATGCATATCCAAATCCACGCGCAACTCTTCGTCATCCTCGACAAGATTAAACCAATGCACGCCGACAATAACCGATTTGCTCTCGAAATTGTACGACGAACCGTAAGGAATATTTCCGAAAAATTTTTTCTCGCTTGTCGGTACGGCGTAATTAAAACTTTCGGGGATATAAATTCTTTTGCCTTGAACATTCGGCTTAATGTCTTCGGCAACAGAATTCATAATCACGTCAAGAACTTCTTGCGCGTCGAATTTCAACCCGGCAAAAATACGAGGACGATGATGATGATAACCCATAACAAAAGCTTTTCCGTTGCGAATACTGTAGAGATAAGTGTCCGGTTTGGCTTGGCGATAAAGTATCGCATTGGCAATCGAAAGTTTTTTAAACGTCGTGACTTTGGCGAGTTCGTTTTTGAGTTCGTCAAGATCAATTTTTTCGGCGGAAGTCAAATGATCCAACAATCTCGGCTTAACAGGTTCATGATAACGAACAGCCAATTTTCGCATTTTGTTTATCGTCGAGCGCAGATAATCGGAGTGCGGCTTGAAAGCCAACCACAGCGGTTTGAATCTGTGGAAAACGCTTGCCAATTTTCCGAGCCCGTTCTTTTTTATGTAACTTGAAAACCAACCGTCAAAATCAACTTCGGAATTTTTCAAAGCAGAAATGGTTTCGTTATCTTTTATCAGCAAAGTCGAGCCCGTGCCGCGATAAATCATGTAACGCAAAAATTGCACGGGATTTTTCGGCAAAATGTTCAGCTGCTCGCAAAGTCTTACGGCAAATTCTTTGTTGGGCACGTCGTCAACTTTCAACTCAATGTCGAGGAAATCTGCCGCAGTCATAAGATCGGCGACGGTTTCTTCGGAAAGTGCCACGCCCGCTTGAATGAGTTTGTTCGCCCGAAATTCAATCTCCGCCTTGTCGAGCGCGTCAATGATTGTAATTTTTATCGGCTTGGCATCGGCGGGCAATTCCAAAACGTCGTTTGGAATGTAAACGAGATCTCTGTCGAAAATTCCGAGAGACTCCATCCCGTAAGTCGAAAAGTAATGGAGAAGTTTATTCGCCAAAAGTTTTTGCGGCGTGGAAGTTGCAACCGTCTCAAAAGATTTGTAAAAGCCCTGATTCAATTCATAAATGTTGTAGCCGAATTGTCTTTTCAAGAAGTCAAAAAATTTTCTGCCCGCAACGAAAGGACAACTGCGAAAGGCTTTTTCCGTGATAAAAAATCCGTTCGCAAGATTTCTCTCGTTGTTCAAAGTGTACGACGGAAATTTTTCGTCTTCAAAATTCGGGACAGCTTTGAACAATCGCAAAGAGACTTTGACAAAATCAGCCAGACGAAAAAGCCGACGCTTGCGATAAAATTCCTCAGCAGATTTTTTCATGCGAAAACCTCCTTCGTGAAAAAGAACAAGGGCAGTTGATTAACCGCCCCCGTTCTCTCGGCGGGAAGTACAGTGAACATATCGTGTTGCAGGAACTTCCTTTGCCGAAAAATTTTTATTTGATTAAACAAATTTTTTCTAAATCAGCCGTGCGCAAAATATCAGAAGCGAATATTTTTGTCAAGTAAAAAAAAATCTCCCGCCATTCGGGAGAAAAATTTTCAAGCTTTTTTATTTGGGCTTGTTGTCTTGAGAATTCAATTCTTGTTTTAATCGCCGTTTCAATGCCCAAGTTTCGGGATCTCTCTCCGCATCTTTAAGTTCCTCTTTCAATTCGTCAAATTTTCTCTGTCGGTCTTGAATCTCGTTAAACAATCTTTCATTCAACGATTTATAGCCATCAATCTCAAGATTCAATTCCCGATTGTTGTTGCTCAGATCAAAATTTGCGAAGAGCAAAATTATCATTGCGACAGCCAAGACTGCGATAACGCCCTTAAGAAATTTTTGCGATTGAAAAAAATTTTCTTCGCCCGGCGACTCTTTTGGAAATAGCGCATTGAGTGATTCAATAATTTTCCCGAAAACTTCATCTCTGCCGAGACAATAAGCGTCGAGATATTTCCCGACCGCCTTGCGAAAATTTTTTTCCTCATGATATTTGGAAGCTTCGGCAACTATTTTGTCGGTTTCAATTTTAAAAGTTGAAACGTCGGCTTGCAAAATTTTTTTCGGAATAATCGTTGCAGGCGGCTCGACCTCTTCACGAAAAAAAATGTCTTTAAGTTGCGTGTTCAAATTTTTATTGATGTCAACTGCGCGGACTTTCGCCGCCAAATCTTCATAGAAAAAAAGTTCCAGCCATTTAAGCAAAGTGCCGTCTTTATAACTCTGCACAAGCTCGGTCTCGTTGAAATTTTTCCTCACGTCTTCAACCGAATACATTAATTTCCCGTTCAATCTCAGCCGACAATTTTTTTTGTTCATAAAAATTTCTCCGCGCCTTACATTAACGCCCACAAAGTTTTTGTCGTTTTCCAAACATGCTTGAAGAATGCGGAATACTTTTCCCACTCCGATTTTAATTGTTCCCTTTCGGCGTCCGTTTCTCTGATTGAATTGCGGAATTCTGATTTTGTCGCCTCGATTTTTTTGTTAAGCGCGTCCGAAATTTTCGACCAATATTTACTTACGCCGGAAGAAATTTCCCACGTCAAACGGTTTTTTTCGGAAGTTGCCCTTTCATGAAATTCAAGTTCAAGCAGGCGGCTAAGATCTCTTTGAAAATTTGCTTCCAAAAAAATCAAATCATCTTCGGACGGTTTCTCCGTCATTTCAGCGAAATTGTTCAAAGAAAATACTCGCGAATTGCAACGGACGAGCGGAAGTAATTTTTCTGCCGAAAGAATTTCCGACAACGCGACGGGCGAACGAGTTTTTTTCAAAATAAACTTTGTGCCGACTTGTGCCTGAAAGTCATTGAGTTTATCTCCAAACTCGGCGGAAAAAAATAAAGTTATCAACTCGCGGGTTCGATTTTCCAAAAAAATTTGAACGCCCAACTCCAAAGCTCCGAGCATATTTTCATATTCCTTATTCAAGAGCGCGTCTTTTTCCGCCAAAAATTTTTTGAGTGCGGGCGGCAACTGCCCCGCGTAAACGTCATATAAATTTTGGCTGAGATAAATACTCGTTGCGATCTCGTTAAAAGTTTCGCGGCATTTTTTCTCGAAAGGATACCAAAATTTTTCCGCATATTGTTGCGAATCGTAAAGCAAAGCCTTGATAGCCAATTCGCCGAACAAAAGATTTTTATGTTCAATTAACCGCTGGATTTTCGGCGCGGAACTTTCGGCTTGCAAATTTTTTTCGCGGACTGCGCTCAAATGCTTGATGAAATGATTAGAGACAAAATCATTTTCGCATTGCAAAAAATTTTCGTTGAAGTCGCCGAGAAATTTATTCAGCTTGCCGCAGTCAATCATTTCGGTTGCCAAAATGTCGCGAAAACTTTTGAGGATGCCCGCCGACAAATTGAGATTTTCGGCGCGGGAAAAAGTGACATTGCTTTTGTCGAAGCCCTTTTGATTCAAGTATTCGAGGACTTGCGCCAAAATCAGCGGGACATTCAATTTGGCGTTGCCGCCGATTTTTTCTGTCGCAACGAAGAGAATATTTTCCGCCTTAAATTTTTTCAACGGACTCAAGTCGGGCTTCGGTTTGTCAAGAACAAAAATATATCCTTCGAGACTGCTTCCTTTCATCGACAAATTTTGAACATTGGAAGCAAGCGCGGGCGAGACATTGTTTTTCTCCAGATAAGATTTGAAACTTGCAATGTTTTTCTTGAGTGCCGCCCAATTCGATTGAGATATTATTTTTTCCACGTCGGAAGCGTTGAAAATTTTTTCGACCACATTAAGTTCTTTCAAAAGTTGATCTCTGTTCTCCGAAAACTTTTGAAAAGATTGTGTCTGTATCTCGAAAGGAATTTGAAGAAGGAAAAATTGCCGACAGAGCTCGTCGATAAATTTTTTCTCGGCGTCGTCGGGCACAATCAACGAAACAATTTCGGACGGATTATTTTCATCGTCGGCGGAAATGCCCGACAAAGTTTCGGACAAGCTGTGAACTTCGCGCCCGTCATTGAAAGTTACCTTGCAAGGATATTCAATTTCGCGAGCAAACCGAACATGACATTCCTCATTTTCGACTTCAAATTCCGAAGTCAAACTCCGAATTTCGGACGGATTTATTTCATGCGGTAAAAGGTAAACGTTTTTATTGTTGACAAAAACTCTGAGTGCGGCGTCCGCCTCGTCGGAAGAAAAAAGTTTTACTCTCATACTCTCACCTGCAAATGTTTATTCAATTCTTCCAGAGCAATCTTGACGTTTTCGGAAATTTTTCTGCGCTCGGCGTTGTCGGCTTTTTTCTTGTCGATATTTTTAAACTCCTCGTCGTAAATTTTTCGGGTGTTGGTTAAAACCCAATTTCTGAGAAGAGCACTCCGATCCTCGTCTTCGCGAGCAAATCTGACAACGTCCAGATTATAAATCATTGTTGCGATAAATTCTGTCTCCATGTGAAGTTCTTCGACAAGTGCTTGCGACATAAAGGCACGCAAATTTTTGATGTCTTCATCCAAAACTCCAAGTAAGTCGTCTTCATTTTTTATCTCGATGTCGTTGCTCTTGCTGATTTTTTCCAACCAAGACTCGGTTATTTTTTTCGGCAACTCAAAAGTACTTTCGGACATCGCATCATTGGTCGGAGTTTCGTTATTCAACGAATTGATGTAATTGTTAAATACAGTTTCTAGGACAGAAATTTTTTCTCGAACGTTTTTAGCCTTCCAATCGTCATCGACAGTACAAGATTTAAATTTTTTCTTCAGATGTTCTTCTGCTTGAAAATCTTTTCCGTTTTCTGCCAACTTCTTCGCCCATTGTTTCAGCGGCAAGTTGCCTGCAAATACCGGCGTAAATTTCAAATTGTTCGTGAAGAAATCCTGCAATTCTTTTTCGACGGCGACGGAGTCTTTTAAAATTTTTTCGTCGGGTGAAAAATTTTCGGAATCTGAACCTGCGCGGCGAGTTTTGAAGCCTTGTTGAGTCAAAATTTTTGAGAAAAACTCGGCTTGCGTTTTAAATTTATCCCCGTCGGTTTTGGCTTCAGATTCGGCATAATAATTTGCCAGCGAACGAAATATTTGGAAATTGTTTTTGTCGATGACTTTATCAAGACGTTCCGAGTTCAATGGACAACGTATTAATACCTCAAGGAGCAGGGAAATTTTTCCGAAAGCGAGCGGCTCCGTTAAATTTGACTTGGGACGTTCTTCCGTTTTGACTGTGCGCAACTGTTTAAAAAGTTCTTCAACGCTCTGTTCCAATTCTGCGCGGAAGGGCGAATCCTTTTTCATGCCCATGTTTTTCAAAAAAATATCTCGAAGGTCGAAGTTAAGTTCTTCTTCGCGAGACGTTACACTTTTTTTAATCACGGTTTTAATTTCGTCGGAAAAAGTTCCAAAAATTTTTTCGCGAAATTTTTTATCGACATCGCCGGCAGGAAAGGCTCCGTTCATGTTAAGGCGCATTCCGTTTCGTATTTCCTTTAAAGCAGATTTTGCCGCCTCGTCTTCGGAGTAAGAGGGAAAAATTTCTTTAATGTCTTCTTTGAGCTGTTTGCTGAACGTCACGTCTTTTGTTACCGTGCCTATTTCTTCCCAAAAAGGTTCGGCGGCGGCATGCAAAAATTTTTCAAAATTGGCAACGGCATCATAATAATATTCGCCGCCGTCTTCCGAGTCGATTCTTTCGCATTTGAGATGTATGTTTTTGAGGAAACCGCTTGCATCTCTGAGAATTTTTCCGACGCGTTCTTTGATCACTTTGCGGCGAACATTTTGATAGTAATCATCCAATTTTGCTCTTAGCAATTCCACTCCGCAAATCCCGCCGACAATTTCGGCAGTCAAATGCAAATTATTTTCCAGACAATTTTTCTCCTGCCCCGCATGATATTTTTCCGCTGAGCCGCAAACGATATATTTTCCGTCTTCGTCGGAGAGTCTTGCCTCTCTTACGGTTTGACGCAGAAGCTCTCTTTTTTGTTTTGCTTCGACGCCGTTTTTGGATAGATCGATTTTATTTCCGAAAACGAAAACTTTATCTTTGTAGAGTGTTCCGTATTTGTCTTTTCCGCTCGAGAACATGGCTGTGTGAGTGGAGCGGAGTTCCGCGCCCTCAAAAACACTGACGACCAAAATTATCGCGTCGGCATCATCGATCATTGCGGCGGTCTGAGCTTTATGAAGTTCCGTCGTAGAGTCGAAGCCCGGCACATCGTAGAGAACAATGTCCTTCATGTTTTGAAAATTGGTCGAGTAGATTGTAATTTCTTTTACGGCGTAAGGGTAGCCGTTGTTGTTGAGCAGATCGTTCAAAAATTTTCCCGTTATGAATTGTTTGAAGGCGGAAGTCGCCAGCAAATCGTCGCCTTTGAATTCAAAAATCCCGGTGCCGCCAAAAATATTTAATATGATGTGCATGTTATCGGTCATGGCTTTTGCGTCGGCAACTTTTTGATTAAAGCTTTCTTTCTCGTCGTCTTTTTCGGGCGCAGCCATCAGATGAGTTTCGATTTGATCCCAAGTCACGGAGTCAAAATTTATCCGGAGCTCACTTTTAGAAATTTGTTTGATCAATTCGCTGAAATTATTTTTGAACTCGGTTAGGATGCCGCCGCCGTTGCTTCCAAGCAAATTCAATATGGAATTTTTATTTTTGATCATGGCGCGGACGTCGTCTTTTCTGTTTTCATTGGCGTCAATTTCGTTCAGCATGTCCTGAATTTTATCCGTTGTCTTCTGATCTTCAAAATTTATAACGGCAGTTAAATTTTTTTTGACGGCGGCGGCGAGATTTTTTTCAAAATCGCTCTTCGGCTTGGCGTCGCTTGCCAAAAATTTTTTAATTTGCTCCGCCGTCACATTTTGAAAAACAGGATTGCCAATCAGTTTTTGGCGAATCTTGTTGATAACTTCATCTCTGTAATTATCGGTCGAAATTCCGATAACCGAGTAAGCAAATTTTTCCTTGAATTCTTTAAGAGTGTAGAGAACAACTTTGCCCTTGTTTTCTTCGCCGGCAACGGCTTTCGTAATCGTGAAAGTACAACGCGAATGTCCCGTCGGCAAAATTTCTCTTATGCCGATAAGCGCATTTCCCAAACTGCTTTTCCCCGAATTTTCCAAGCCGACTATTGCGACGGTAAATTTTCCGCTTTCGAGTTTGTCGCGAATTTTTTTGCAACGATCCGTCAGCTTCTTCAACTCGGAAATTTTTTCGGTGCTCTCTTCGGCTTTGAAAATTTTCAACCTTTCGTCTTTGTCGATAATGTCGCCAAAGGCTTTTATGATTTTGTCCAATGCTCCGATGAATTCCTTATCCATAAAAATTCCTCCGTCGGCAAAAAATTTTTCATTGCCGTTTAGATTCACATTTTGAAATTTTTCCGATTAAGAAGAAATCCCTCTCGATTGTCGAGAGGGATTTTTTATTTGTCGAATAAAAATTTTACGCAAGCACACGAGCGAGGCGCATATATTCTGGATTAAGTTGTTTTTTGTTGTTGACGGCGTCATGGAGATTAATCGAGACGACATGCCCGCGATTGAATCCGAAAACAATATCACTCAAGCCGGAGATAATTGCAAGTGCCGCATGTTCGCCGAGACGACTTGCATTGACGCGGTCAATAACCGAAGGCGAGCCGCCGCGTTGAATGTGTCCGAGTTTTGAAACGCGAGTATCAAGCCCGGTTTTTTCGGCGATAATTTTTCCGATTTCGTGTCCTTTGCCCGCGCCTTCAGCCACAACGACGAGAATATATCTCTTGCCCGCGTCGTAAGCTTGTTTCATTTCTTCGCACATTTCATCGAGATCGTATTCTTCTTCGGGAACGAGAATATATTCCGCGCCGCCCGAAATGCCCGAAACCATAGCGAGCCAGCCGCTGTTGCGTCCCATAACTTCAAGGACGATTGTTCTGCGGTGAGCCGACGCGGTGTCGCGCAATTTGTTAATCGCGTCAATGATTGTGTTCGCTGCCGTGTCACAGCCGATTGTATATTCAGAGCCCCAAACGTCATTGTCAATCGTGCCGGGAAGTCCGACAATCGGAATGCCCGTTTCTTGACTGAGAATCGACGCGCCGCGCAGAGAACCGTCGCCGCCGACGACAACCAAACCTTGAATGCCTCTGTCGACCAAATTTTTATAGCCGAGCGCACGACCTTCGGGCGTGGCAAAACGTCTGCAACGAGCCGTGCCCAAGAAAGTTCCGCCGCGCTGAATTATGTCGGCGACATCTCTGGATTGCATCTCGAACATTTCTTCATCAAGCATACCGTGATAGCCGCCGCGAATTCCCCAAACTCTTACGCCGTGATGAAGTGCCGTGCGCGTTACCGCACGAACCGCCGCGTTCATGCCGGGGCTGTCGCCGCCCGAAGTCATTACTGCAATACTTTTTAGCATAACCGAATCCCCTCCTGCCAAAATACCCTTAATCGACGTTCAATCCGCCGAGAAATTGTCTTTGCCAATGATAGCACAAATTTTCTGAAATGCAAATATCACAAGCCGCGCAAGCAGAAAAATTTTTCTTGATTGACAGTGCAAAAAAGAATTTGATATTATTCGCGCAGAAAATTTTGCCTGCTTAAAAAGCGGAGAACAGATGTCGCGCCCGAATGCTTCAAAAGATTGAATTCACTCGCCGCGAACAGTTTTGAGAAAATTTTTTTCGGAGGTTTTGGAAATGAAACACGGCGCAATTTTCGATATGGACGGAACACTTTTCGACACGGAGAAATTTTATTTTCAAGCTTGGCTGGACGTGGCGGAAGAGTTTGGCGAAAAAAGAAATCCCGCCGTTCCAACTCAAGCGGCAGGTACAAATATGGACGAGCAGACGCAACGAATCGTTAAAAAATTTTATCCGAACATTGACGCGAAAAAATATGTTGCTCGTGTGCTTGAAGTCGCCCGCGAAGTTCCGAAGAAAAATCTTGAACTTATGGCGGGCGTCGAGGAGATTTTAAAATTCTTTCAAACCGAAGGAATTTCTATGGCGGTGGCAAGCTCTGCGCCCGTCGTAACTATCGAAAAAAATTTGTCGCGAGCAAATCTGCGCGGCTACTTTAAAATTTTGGTTGGCGGCGATAAAGTTTCAAGAGGCAAGCCCGCACCCGATATTTTTTTGCTTGCCGCAAAGGAATTGAATCTTGCGCCGAGTGATTGTTACATTTTCGAGGACAGTTTTAACGGAATAAGGAGCGCGGCGGCTTCGGGCGGCGCGGCGATTATGATTCCCGATCAATTTCAGCCGACGGAAGAAATTAAAAATCTCTGCGCGGCGATTTTCCCGAATTTAAATGAGGCAAAGCTGGCGATTATGGAGGGGCATTTATGAAGGTTGCAATAATTATGGGCAGTGACAGCGATTGGGGCGTTATGAAGGCGGCGGTCGAGACTTTAAAAAATTTCGGCGTCGAAACGGAAATAACTGTGGCTTCGGCGCACCGCACGCCGCAAAAAGTTCATGACTTTGTTAAAAATTCTTCCGCGCAGATTTTCATAGCGGCGGCAGGCATGGCGGCTCATTTGGCGGGCGTCGTCGCAAGTCTTACGACAAAGCCTGTTATCGGCGTCCCGATTAATTCCGAGCCGTTCAAAGGTTTGGATTCGCTTTTAAGTACCGTTCAAATGCCCGGCGGAATTCCCGTGGCGACAATGGCTGTAAACGGCGCGAAAAATGCCGCGCTCTTCGCAACAGAAATTCTTGCACTTCAAGACAACGAACTTGTAAAAAAATTGATCTCCTACCGCGAAAAAATGGCGGAAGAGATCGATCTCAAAGATAAAAAAATCAAGGAGGTTTCATTATGAATACCAGAACACACGAAATTATTCGCGAGTATATCGGAGTGTTGACTCATCAAGCTCTCAACCGCGAATTGACTTGGACGACGGCGGTCGGCGACATGGAATATCGCTACATTATCAAAGAGCTTTTGCCCGATGGAACAGTTGGAAAAGATTTGCTCGGCGTCTCCTACAGAATGCGCTCCGTTGACAGCGTAGACCTCACCATTAACGGCGAAACTTTCCGCACGCGCAACAAGCCCATTATCGAACGCGTCGGTATGCTTTTCCGCATTATCAACTACGAGAAAAAAGATAACGTCATCAGCGACAACACGATTAAATTCATGCGCCAATACGTCAATGAAAATAGGTGATAGGTTATAGGTTATAGCTGATAGGGAGATGATTTAAAAAATGTCAACGGTGGTTATAAGCGGTGCGCAATGGGGCGACGAAGGCAAAGGAAAAATCGTCGACTACCTTGCGGCGCAGGCGGACACGGTTGTCAGATTTCAAGGCGGAAGCAATGCCGGACACACCGTCACGGTAAACGGCGAGGAATATAAACTTCGCCTTCTGCCGTCGGGTATTTTGTACAAAGGAACGACCTGCGTTATCGGCAACGGCGTTGTTGTCGATCCGCAATGTTTGCTTGAGGAAATTGATAACATGCAAAAGCGCGGCGTCGATACTTCGGGCATTCGCGTTTCAAATCGGGCGCATGTCGTCATGCCTTGGCACAAACTTTTTGACGAGCTCAATGAAAATCTGCGCGGAGAAAATAAAATCGGCACAACCAAACGCGGCATCGGTCCCTGCTACATTGACAAGGACGACAGAATCGGGATTCGCATTTGCGATTTGATTGACCGCGAAGAATTTTCCTCAAAAGTCGCGCAGGTTATCAAGATTAAAAATTTGATTCTGGAAAATGTTTACAATCACGAGCCGCTTGATGCCGATGAAATTATTCGCGAGTATGAAAGTTACGCCGAGAGACTTCGTCCTTTTGTCTGCGATACAATTACTTTGCTCAACGAAGAAATTGACGCGGGCAAAAAAATTTTGTTTGAAGGCGCGCAGGCAACGATGCTCGACATTGATTACGGCACTTATCCTTTCGTCACGTCAAGCCATCCGATTAGCGGCGGCGTAGGAATTGGAGCGGGCGTCGCGCCGAAAAAAATTGATAAAGTTTTCGGCGTCGTCAAAGCATATTGTACCCGCGTCGGCGAAGGACCTTTTCCAACTGAACAGCTTAACGAGATCGGCGATAAACTTCGTGAGGCGGGACATGAATTCGGAACGGTCACGGGGCGTCCGCGCAGAACAGGTTGGCTTGATGCCTGCGTTGTGAAATATGCGGGACAACTAAGCGGCACGGATTATATGGCGGTTACGCGCCTTGATATTCTTGACGGCTTCGACGAAATAAAAATGTGCACGGCTTACAAGCTTGACGGAAAAATTTTAAATGAAATTCCCGCGAGCTTGAAAGTTTTGGCGAAGGTCGAGCCCGTCTACGAAACTTTTGCGGGTTGGAAAACCGACATCAGCAAAATTCGCCGCTATGAAGATTTGCCCGCCAATGCCAAAAAATATTTGGAGCGCATGGCTGAAGTTACCAAAATCAAACTCGGAATTGTTTCTGTCGGTCCGAACAGAGAACAGACGATTGTTCTTGCCGAAAATATTTTCTAAAAAAATTATCCCTCTCCAAAACGGAAAGGGATTTTTTTTATTTGCAAATCGGTTTTCAGTTGTTGATTATAAAAGACATCTCGGCTTGATAAGTTTCGTTGACGGAAAGTTTTATTATGCCTTCCTTATCCTTGAGTTCGCCCGAAAAATCTTCGTAATCGGCGTGCCCAAGCCAAGGCTCAATGCAGACGAAAGGCGCGCCGCCCTGCGCGGGTGTCCAGAATCCCCAATACGGGAAATTTTTTGCGCGAACAGTCAGCGACTTGGAACTTTTCCGCGAGCAAACAGAAACTTCATCAGATTTTAAATCGTCGATAACAAGCGCGTCGCCTTTGAAAATTTCGTAATTCAAATTGAGTTCCGTCCCGTCGAGTGTCGGAATTCTTTCGTGAGTCAAAGTTCCGTCAGCCGCCAAAGGAAGCCGCGCAGATTTTTCCGATTGATTGAACTTCAAATAGCAGTCGGTGAAATTTTCTCTGTAGGAAATGGGGCAACAAATGGCGGGGTGTGCTCCGATTGAAAAATAAATTTCCTTGTCATCGATGTTGGCAACTTTCCAAAGAACTTTAACTTCGTTGCCGATAAGTTTAAAAGAAATTTCCAGACGGAAGCGGTAAGGATAGACGGCGAGAGTGGCGGCGTTGGATTCGAGAGCGAATGTGATTGAATCGGGCGCGGCGTCAACCAGCCAAAAATCGCTCGTGCGGGCGAAGCCGTGTTGTCCCATTTCAAATTCCTTGCCTTCGGCGCGATATTTGCCGCCTTTGACTTTGCCGACAATCGGGAAAAGCACGGGCGAAGAATATTTCCACCAAGTAGGATCGCTGTCGAAAAGATATTCCGTGCCGTCTGAAAGCGCGGTTATCGATTTAAGCTCCGCGCCGCGATCTGCCACCGAGATTTTAAGAATTTCGTTCTGAAGAGTGTGCAACATAAAAATTTCTCCTCTCAAAAATTTTTCCCATTGTAAATCAAAAATTCCCTTCGCGCAATAAAAATGCCCGCAATTTAACGGGCAAATTTTTTACTCCGTAATGAGACGGACATTATTTTTTTCAAAGTAAGTCAAATATTTTTCGGGCGGCGGCGCGTTCATGATAATGTTGTCGAGATTTTTTAATTCGCAGTAAGTCATCAGCGAGGCAATTTCCAATTTTGAGTTGTCAACGAGTAAAAAGTTCGGGCAATTTTTTTGAACGAGCCGCTGTTTTATTTCACACTCAAGCGGCGAAGCATTTGTCGCGCCGTGTTCAATGGAAATGCCCGTGCTCGCCAAAAAAACCTTCGAGAAATTATAAGCTTTGATGCTGGCAATGACGCCCGGACCGACGAGCGCATTTGACGGCGGATAAACGTAACCGCCCGTCGCAATGACGTTGAGATTGTTATAACGCGCCGCGTAGTTGATAACGTAAATGTTCGCCGTGACAATCGTCAGCTGTTTTTTGTTAATCAAATGCGGCAGGAGATGCATTGTCGTTGTGCCCGAATCAATGTAAATGACTTCGCCGTCATGAATCAGCGAGGCGGCAAGTTGCGCGACAATTTTTTTCTCGGCGACGTTGCGAATTTCGCGAGCGGCAAAAGGTTCGGGCGAATTGGCATCCGAATTTTTTAAAACGATTCCGCCGTAAACTTTTTCTATAATGCCTTCGGCGTCCAACTCTGCAATGTCGCGGCGGATTGTATTTTTCGATACGGAAAAAATTTCGCAGAGCTCGTCAAGAGAAATAATCTGTCGCTCTTTGATAAGTTCATGGATTTTATTAATGCGGTCTGCTTTCAACGCGTTTCAACCTTTCTTGCTCAATCGGTAAATTTTGCGGCGCAATTTTTTTTATGATAAATGCTATTATAGTTTAACTTTCGGGAACTTACAAGCACTTTTTTGACAATTCGGAATGGTAAAAAATTTTTCTTTCAAGTATTGACTTTAGACAAAAAATAATTTAGATTATCGGCAGAAAACAACCAACACTTTATCAAAAAATTATTTTAGGGGAGTGAACTTTATGGGTTATATTTTCATGGTACCGGCGAAAATTATCTCCGGTGTCAACGTCATTTCCGAGTTGGGAGATCACATTGCGGGCAAGGGCACAAAGGCTCTTATCGTGACGGATCAATTTATGGTCAAGTTCGGCAATGCGGCAAAGGTCGAAGACGCGCTGAAAAAAGTTAATATTCCTTACGTCATTTTTGACGGCGCGAACACCGAGCCGACCGACAAAATCGTTGAGGCGGGCTTGAAAGTTTACAAGGAAAACGGTTGCGATTTCATTATTGCATTGGGCGGCGGCTCGCCTATGGATACCGCGAAGGCTATCGGTTTCATGACGACGGCGGGCGACAGAAAAATCAATTCCTACATGCATGAAGTTATCGACATGCCCGTTCCTTACCTTGTGGCGATTCCGACGACGGCTGGCACAGGCTCCGAAGTTACCAAGAACACAATCATTTCCGACACCGAAAACAATGTCAAAATGCTTCTCGGCGGTCCTTCGATTATTCCCGCATTGGCAGTTGTAGATCCGACTTTCACAATGACTGCGCCTCCGGGAGTCACGGCGGCAACGGGTATCGACGCCCTTTGTCATGCGATTGAGGCTTACACGTCCAGAAAAGCTCAGCCGCTTACTGATACTTTTGCAATTTCCGCCATCACAAAAATTCACAAGAACCTTCCGATTTGCTACAAGGACGGAAAAAATGAACAGGCGCGCCTTGCAATGTCAATCGCCGCGCTTGAGGCAGGTATTGCGTTCAACAATGCGTCCGTTACAATCGTTCACGGCATGAGTCGCCCGATTGGTGCGCTTTTCCACATTGCGCACGGCGTTTCAAATGCCGTCCTTTTGCCCGCTTGCCTTGAATTCGCGATTGAAGAAAACACCGCTCGTTTTGCGCACATCGGAAGAATTATGGGCGTTGCAGACGAAAATACTCCCGATCATGATGCGGCGGTTGCCATGGTTAAAGAAGTTGCCCGCTTCTGCAAAGAAGTAGGCATTCCTTCTCTTGAAGAACTCCTTGCAAAAGGCAAGCACACCAAAGAAGAATTTATTTCCTATCTCGACAAAATGGCGTCTGACGCTTTGGAGAGCGGCAGTCCGCAAAATACAATGCGCATTCCCACAAAAGAACAAATCATTGAGATTTACAAAAAGCTCTTTTAATCGGGACGCGCTTTTATGTTTGAAGGAATAAAAAAATTCGGCTTCGGCTTGATGAGACTTCCGAAGCTTGCCGACGGAACGATTGACATTGCGCTTGTAAAAAAATTGGTTGATGAATTTTTGGCGGCGGGCTTTACCTACTTCGACACGGCTTGGGCTTATCCCGGCTCGGAAGAAGCAATTCGTGCGGCGTTGGTTGAACGTTATTCCCGCGAAAAATTTCAACTCGCAACCAAGCTTGCCGCATGGAGAGTAAAAGCTCAAGACGCGGCGTTGAATCAGTTTGAAGAATCACTTCAAAGGACGGGCGCAGGTTATTTCGATTTTTATCTGTTGCACAATCTCGGCGATTATCGCACAAAATTTTTCGACGACTTCAACGTTTGGGAATTTGTTCGGGAGAAAAAATCTGCGGGCTTGATTAAAAATCTCGGTTTCTCCTTCCACTCGACGCCCGAAGAATTGGAAAAAATTTTCTCGGCGCATCCCGAAACAGATTTTGTTCAGCTCCAGATAAACTACGCCGATTGGGACGCGCCCGCGATAAAATCTCGCCAATGTTACGAAGTCGCGCAACGTCACGGAAAAAAAGTTGTGGTTATGGAGCCCGTCAAAGGCGGCATGTTGGCTGAACCGCCCGCGCAGGTCGAAAAAATTTTGAAGACAGCCGAGCCCGATTCTTCGTCCGCGTCATGGGCTTTGCGATTCGCGGCAAATCTCGAAGGCGTTGCGGTTGTCTTATCGGGCATGAACTCTTTGGAGCAAATGCGCGATAACATTTCGACGCTGAAAGATTTTACAAAACTCACACTCGCGCAGGAAAAAGTTATCGACGACGCCCGCACAGAACTTTCAAAAATCCCGCTGATTCCCTGTACCGCCTGCGATTATTGTGCCGCCGTCTGTCCGCAAAAACTTCCGATAAGCGGTTTCTTCGCAATGCTGAATCACTTAACGCTTTTCGGGAACAAAACTTTTGCAAGTCGGCGCGAAGGTTGGTTGGCAAGGGCTCGCGATAAAAATCCCGCGTCAAGTTGCCTGAAGTGCGGGCGTTGCGAAAAAGTTTGTCCGCAACACATTCCCATCAGAAAAAATCTTTTGAAATTTGTTAATGAGTTTGAGAGGTGATTAAATGCCGCTCGTAAAAATGACTGAACTTTTCGCGGCGCGTGAAAATAATTCGTTCGCGGTCGGCGCG
Organism: uncultured Selenomonadales bacterium; assembly: GCA_937877655.1. Taxonomy (GTDB): domain Bacteria; phylum Bacillota; class Negativicutes; order Selenomonadales; family Selenomonadaceae; genus Quinella. The sequence continues at coordinate 13,018 of CALFJC010000001.1, read as the reverse complement.
TTCAACGTCTCGAATATGGAAATGGCGATGGGCGCGATAAAAGCCGCCGAAGAACTCAACGCCCCGCTGATTTTGCAAATCGCCGAAGGCAGATTGAAATATTCGCCGCTCGATTTGCTCGGAGTCGTAATGATTGCCGCCGCCAAAAAATGCAAAATGCCGACGGCAGTTCACCTTGATCACGGCTCAACTTTGGAAACGATCAAACTTGCCTTGTCGCTCGGCTTTACTTCGGTAATGTTCGACGGCTCGAAATATCCGCTTGAAGAAAATATCAGACGCACTCGCGAAGTCGTAAAAATTGCTCACGCACAAGGCGCGGCTGTCGAGGCTGAAATTGGGCGCGTCGGCGGCGCGGAAGGCGATTATAAAGCTGTTGACGTTTTGGTTACGAGTGTAGATGAAGCAAAAAAATTCGCCGAAGAAACGGGCGTTGACGCATTGGCGGTCGCTATCGGCACGGCGCACGGAAATTACACCGTTCAACCCAAGCTCCGAATCGACAGGCTTAAAGAAATTTTTGACGCCGTAAAAACTCCGCTTGTATTGCACGGCGGCACCGGCTTAACCGAAGACGATTTTAAAAATTGCATTGCCGGCGGCATTAAAAAAATCAATATCGCGACGGCAAGCTACGACAATTCGGCGAGAAAAATTCGCGAAGTCTGCGCGGAAAATCCCAACGCAAAATTTTTCGACTTCAGCGACGCCATTGTTCAAGGCACTTTTGAAAATGTTAAAAAGCACATGAAAATTTTTGGGCTCGAAAATCTTTTGGCTCAATGATTTTCTGCAACGGCAAGCTGTGACAATTCGGCGAAAAAAATTCGCGAAGTCTGCGCGGAAAATCCCAACGCAAAATTCTTCGACTTCAGCGACGCCATTGTTCAAGGCACTTTTGAAAATGTTAAACGCCACATGAAAATTTTTAATCCCGAAAGGAGATAATTTATAATGACAACTCTGCAAGAAGCAATTAAGGCTTATCCGCAAATGGAAGTTTGGAACGACTCCTGCTCGTGCAAAGAGCTTACCTACGCTCTCGAAAACTGCGCGGCATCCGGCGCGACCACAAACCCCGCTATCGTCTTCAACGTTCTCAAAAAAGAATTGCCCGATTGGGAAGACACCATTAAACAAATCATTGCCGACAACCCGACTTACACCGAAGATGACGTTGCGTGGAAAGTTATCGAAGCTCTCGGCTTGAAAGCGGCAAAATTGCTTGAGCCCATGCACGAAGAAAATCACGGGCAACGCGGCAAAATTTCTTTCCAAGCCAATGCAAAATTCTATCAGAATCCCGAAAAACTCGTTGAACACGCCGTCCAGCTCGCAAGTCTCGCGCCGAATATCCAAATCAAAGCTCCCGCCAGCAAAGCCGGTATCAAAGCTTTTGAGGAAATGACTTATCAGGGCGTCTCCATCAATGCGACGGTTTCTTTCACTGTTCCGCAGGCACTCGCGGTTGCCGAAGCTGTCGAGCGCGGCTTGAAACGTCGTGAGGCGGAAGGCAAAGATACTTCTTGGATGCATCCCGTTTGCACAATCATGGGCGGCAGAACAGACGATTATCTTAAAGCTTATCTCAAAGGCAAAGATTATATCATTCATCCCGATGCTCTCGAATGGGCGGGCGTTGCCGTCTTCAAAAACGCTTACAAGATTTACAAAGAACGCGGCTATCGCACGAAACTTTTGTTCGCGGCTTATCGCAACCTCCATCACTTTGAACAATTCATCGGCGGCGACGTTGTCCTTACAATCACTTCCGACTTCCAAAAGAAATATAACGGCACGAAGATTGAGATCAAAGAGCATATGAGCGAGCCTGTTCCGCAACAATGGCTTGATGAACTTATGACGATTGACGAATTCCGCCGCGCTTACGAACCCGACGGCATGAAGCCCGAAGAGTTCCAACACTACGGCGCGTTCCTTCGCACAATCAATCAGTTCTTGGGCAGCTATGCGGGGCTCGTCGAACTCGTCCGCAAATACATGATTGTGTGATTAGGGAAATGGGAAAAGGGAAATGGGAAAAGTCTTTTCCCCACTTCTCCCGTTTCCCTTATCCTTTGTCCCTAAGGAGGTTTCAAAATGGCTCTCATTGAATTTGATCAGAAAAGAGACCGCGACGTTGTCATAATCGGCAGAGCGACTCTCGACTTCAACCCGAACGAAATTCATCGCACTCTCGACAAGGTAAAAACTTTTTCAATGTATCTCGGCGGCTCGCCCGGCAATATCGCCGTCGGACTTAATCGGCTCGGAAAAAAAGTCGGCTTTATCGGTTGCGTATCGAATGATCAGTTCGGCGATTTTATTATTAACTTCTTTAAAGATCGCGGCATCGACACAACGCAAATGACTCGCGCAAAACACGGCGAACGTATGGGCTTGACTTTCACCGAAATTAAAAGCGAAACCGAAAGTTCAATCCTCATGTATCGCGATAAAGTTGCCGATTTGCAAATTGCGCCCGAAGATGTCAGCGAAAATTATATTGCGGGCTCCAAAGCTCTGATTGTTTCGGGCTTGGCATTGGCGGCGGCTCCCAGTCGCGAGGCTTGCTTGACGGCGGCGCAATACGCCAGAATGCACGGCACAAAAATTATTTTCGACATTGATTATCGCCCTTACACTTGGCGTTCAAAAGAAGAAATTGCAATTTACTATTCGTTGATGGCGCGGTTAAGTGACGTTATTATCGGCTCGCGTGACGAAGTGAATTTTGCGGAACTTTTGCCCGAAGACGCCGAGACTCCGCCCGATCATGAAATTGCGGAAAAATATTTGTCGTTCGGAAATAAAGTTGTCGTCATTAAGCACGGCAAGCGCGGCTCCGTTGCCTACACAACGGATCGTCACGCTTACAAAGTCGATTCTTATCACGTGAAACTTTTAAAGAGTTTCGGCGGCGGCGACGCTTACGCTTCGGCTTTTGTTCACGGCTTGCTTGAAGGTTGGGAAGTTCCCGAAGCTTTGAGACATGCAACGGCACACGCGGCAATGGTTGTGGCAAGTCACAGTTGTTCGGAGGCAATGCAGACGATTGATCAGATTAACGCCTTCATCAAAGAACATTCTGACGAAGAAGTTATCACGGAAATTGATTGGAAGACGAAAATTTAGGAACTAGGAACAAGGAACTAGGAACCAGTTTACTGTTCCCTACTAATCACTGGTTCCTAATTACTGGTTCCTAAGGAGGAGTTCAAATGAAATTTGGCAGACTCGGCACCGAGTTAAAGCACGGTTACAACGCAATGACAACCCGCGAAAGTGATATGCTGATGGACATCGGCTATCAAGTCATGGACGCAAATGAAATTATCGAACTCGAAGACCCGTTCCAAGAAAGCGCGATTGTCATTTTGACGGGCGAAGTTGAAATTCGTTGGGACGACAAAAAAGAAATTATGCGCCGCGAGTCTCTGATTGATGAAAATCCTTTCTGCCTGCAAGTTCCCCGCGCCAAAAAAGTTTGGATTAAGGCGAAAGTCGACACGGAACTTTTGATTCAGAAAACAATGAACGACAGAGATTTTGCTCCCGTATTCTATCGCCCCGAAGATGTTCAATGCGATATTTTCGGCGCGGGACTTTGGAACGCGACGGCGGAGAGAACCGTCCGCACAATTTTTGACTACAGCAACGCGCCTTTTTCAAATCAAGTCAACGGCGAAGTTATCAACAGCCCCGGTCGTTGGTCGGGATATATTCCGCACAATCATCCTCAGCCCGAAGTTTACACCTATAAATTCGACAAGCCGCAAGGTTTCGGCGCGGCATTTATCGGCGACAACGCTTTTAAAATCACTCACAACAGCTGGTCGGAAATTTCGGGCGGACTTATGCATCCGCAAGTTACGGCTCCCGGCTATGCAATGTGGTATTCGTGGATGATTCGCCATTTGCCCGAAGAACAGGGCGGCGCATGGAAGAAAACTCGTACCGATTTACCCGAACACACTTGGCTTTTAGATCCAAACGCTAAAATTTGGCAACCGCACAGATAATTAGGAATGAGGAATTAGGAATTAATAATTAAAAGGCGTTCCCAATTCCTAATTCATAATTCCTAATTCCTAATTAAAATTGGGGGATTTTTTTATGGCTAAAACAATCAGACTTACGGTGGCGCAAGCTCTCGTTAAGTTTTTGAATAACCAATACATTGAGTTTGACGGCAAAGAAAATAAAATGTTTGAAGGTATCTTCAGCATTTTCGGACATGGAAACGTCGTCGGCATGGGTCAAGCACTCGAAGAAGATGCGGGCGATTTGATTATGCGCATGGGACGCAATGAACAGGGCATGGCTCATGCGGCTATGGGTTTTGCAAAACAAAAACGCCGTAAGCAAATGTATGCTTGCACTTCGTCCGTCGGTCCCGGCGCAATGAATATGGTTACCGCCGCCGCAACTGCAACCGCGAATTGCATTCCCGTTCTTTTCCTGCCCGGCGATACCTACGCAGATCGTCAGCCCGATCCTGTTCTTCAACAGATGGAGCAACCGACAAATTTGGCGATAACTGCCAATGATGCTTTCAAAGCTGTTTGCAAATATTGGGACAGAGTCACGCGCCCCGAAATTTTGATGACGGCTTGTATAAATGCAATGCGCGTCCTTGCAGACCCTGCAGATACCGGCGCGGTTTGTATCGCTCTGCCGCAGGACGTTGAAGGCGAGGCTTACGATTATCCCGAATATTTCTTCCAAAAAAGAGTTCATCACATTGACAGACAAGCTCCTTCTGCGCGGGCGATTAAGGCGGCTGTCGAACTTCTCAAGACGAAGAAAAAACCGCTCCTTATTTTCGGCGGCGGCGTAAAATATTCCGAAGCCGAAGAATCCTTCCGCAAATTTGCCGAGAAATTTAATATCCCGTTCGGCGAAACGCAGGCGGGCAAAGGAACAATTCTTTGGAATCACCCGTTGAATCTCGGCGGCGTCGGAGAAACGGGCGGTTGCGGAGCAAATGACATTGCGGCTGTCGCGGACGTCGTTATCGGCGTCGGCACTCGCTATACAGACTTCACAACTTCTTCAAAATGGATTTTCCACAATCCCGAAGTTCAATTCATAAATATCAATGTCTCCAAATTCCACGCTTACAAGCTCGACGGTTTGCAAATCGTTGCGGACGCGCAGGCGGGCATTGACGCTTTAAGCGCGGAACTTGAAAAAACCGATTGGAAAGTTTCTGACGAATACAAAGCCGAAGTCAAAGCGTCCAAAGAAAAATATGACGCTGAAGTTGATCGTGTTTATCATGTCGAATACACGGGCAAAGATTTTGTTCCCGAAGTTGTCGACGGGCTCGATTTCGCGAAAGTCAGCGAAGAATTTATCAAACTCACGGGCTCCAGCCTGCCGCAATGCAGAGCTTTGGGCATTGTCAACGAAACTATTGACGAAAACGCGATTATGGTTGCCGCAAGCGGTTCAATTCCCGGCGACGTTCAGCGCGTGTGGCGTGCAAAATCTGTCGGCGGCTATCATGTCGAATACGGTTTCAGTTGCATGGGTTATGAAGTCAACGCGGCTCTTGGCGTAAAACTCGCCGAACCCGACCGCGAAGTTTATGCAATGGTCGGCGACGCGGCTTATATGATGCTCCATTCCGAACTTCCGCAATCCATTGCCGAAGGCGTCAAGATTAATGTTATTCTTTTCGACAACATGACGAACGGCTGTATCAACAACCTTGAAATCGGGCACGGACAAGGCAGTTACGGAACGGAATTCAGATTCAGAACTCCGACGGGGCTTAACGGCGGCTTTGTTCCGATTGATTTTGCAATGAACGCCCGCTCCTATGGTTGCGTTGCCTATACCGTCCACACTGCCGACGAACTTAAGGCGGCTATCGAAGACTCCAAGAAACAAAAAGTCTCCACGCTGATTGATGTTAAAGTTTTGCCGAAAACAATGGTTCACGGCTACGGCGATTGGTGGAGAGTCGGTGTCGCGCAGGTTTCCAAGTCCGAGAAGATCCAAAAGATTTACAAAGAGCTTATGGCTCCGAATCTCGCGGCGGCAAGAAAGTATTGATAAGATGGAAAGATGGAGAGATTGAAAGATGGAAAGTACTTTCGATCTTTCCACCTTTCGATCTTTCCATCTAAAACATAAAGCCATTTGTTGGATAGGGGAAAATATTAAAGAACTCATGAAATGTGAGGGGGTACAACAATGGCACAGGGTATTTCTCATGAAACCTACCTGCGTCGAGTAATGATTGTCTCGACATTCGGCGGTTTGCTGTTCGGTTACGATACGGGCGTTATCAACGGCGCACTTGCATTTATGGCAATGCCCGATCAGCTGAATTTATCGCCGGCAATGGAAGGTTTGGTCGCAAGCGGTCTGTTGGCGGGTGCGGCAATCGGTTCGTTCTTGGGCGGACGCATTGCCGACACCGCCGGTCGCCGCAAAATGATCCTTTACTTGGCATTTATCTTTTTCTTCGCCGCTAACGGTTGCGCACTTTCTCCAAACGCCGAAGTTTTGATTTTCTGTCGCTTCGTCTTAGGTTTGGCAGTCGGCGGCGCGTCGGTTACGGTTCCCGCATTTTTGGCTGAAATGGCTCCCGCCGAACGACGCGGGCGCATGGTTACTCAAAACGAATTAATGATTGTTACCGGGCAACTGCTGGCTTTCGTCGTCAACGCGGCTATGGGCGTTACTTTCGGCTCGACGGGCGGCATTTGGCGTTACATGTTGGCTATCGCCTCGACTCCCGCCGTTGTTTTGTGGCTCGGCATGTTGAGTGTCCCCGAATCTCCGCGTTGGTTGATTGTTCAGGGCAGAATCGGCGAGGCTCTCGAAGTTTTAAAGAAAATTCGCGAGGAAAAACGCGCGCAACAAGAACTTGACGAAATTAAAGATACAATCGCTATGGAAAGCAGCGTTCAGCAGGCAACTTACTCCGATTTAGCCGTTCCTTGGGTGCGCAGAATCGTTTTTATAGCAATGGGCGTTGCAATTTGCCAACAAATTTCGGGCGTCAACTCAATTATGTATTACGGCACGCAAATTTTGACGGAAGCAGGTTTTTCTACGCAAGCCGCTCTTATCGGCAACATTGCCAACGGCGTTATCTCTGTCAGCGCAACTTTCTTCGGAATTTGGATGATGGGACGGCATGGACGCCGCCCGTTGATTATGACGGGGCAAATCGGAACTATGGCTTGCCTTTGTGCAATAGGTATCGCGTCAAATGCTTTTGAAGGCTCGGCAACTTTGCCTTATGTCGTCCTTTGCTTGACTGTTACCTTCCTTTTCTTCCAACAAGGTTTCCTTTCGCCCGTGACTTGGCTCTTACTTTCCGAACTTTTCCCCGTAAGACTGCGCGGTATGGGCATGGGTTGCGCAGTCCTTTGCTTGTGGGTTACAAACTTCTTTATCGGATTCTTTTTCCCGCAACTTCTCTTCAGCTTCGGGCTCTCGGCGACGTTTTTTATCTTCGCAGGCATCGGTTTACTCGGTTTGCTGTTTGTTATTAAGTTTGTTCCCGAAACTAAAGGGCGTTCCCTTGAACAAATCGAACGTGACTTCAGAAATTACGACAAAGCTTGAAATGCAATTAGCAATTAGTAATGAGTAATTAGCAATTAAAGACGAAATCATTACTCATTACTCATTTCACATTACTAATTATTTTTTGGGAGGGTTTTAAATGGCTAAAATTAAATTGGGCATCGCTCCTATCGCTTGGACGAACGACGACATGCCCGATCTCGGAAAAGAAAACACTTTTGAACAATGCGTCAGCGAAATGGCGTTGGCGGGCTTCACGGGTTGCGAAGTCGGCGGAAAATATCCAAAAGATACCGCCGTTCTCAAAAAAGCTCTCGATCTGCGCGGGATGTCCATCGCGTCCGCTTGGTTCAGCTCGTTTTTGCTCACTCAACCTTATGAACAAGTCGAAAAAGATTTCATTGCTCACTGCGAATTCCTTCATACTATGGGCGCGAAATTCTGCAACGTTGCCGAGCAGGGCAATTCCATTCAAGGCAAGTTCGATAAAGCCGTTTTCGCCGATAAACCTTACAATTCCGAAGAACAATGGAAACTTTTAACCGAAGGTTTGAATAAACTCGGCGCAACCGCTAAAAAAATCGGCTTGACAATGACTTATCATCATCATATGGGTACCGGCGTTCAAACTACGGAAGAAATTGACCGCCTTATGGCTGAAACCGACCCCGAACTCGTCTGGCTCCTCTATGATACAGGGCATCTTGTCTGCTCCGGCGAAGATTATCTCGCAATTCTCAAAAAATATCTCCCCCGCATTCGTCACATCCATTTAAAAGACGTTCGCATGAACATTCGCAACCAAGTTAAGGAAAAAAATATGTGTTTCCTCGACGGAGTCCGCGCAGGCATGTTCACGGTGCCCGGAGATGGCGACGTTGACTTTGAACCCATTTTCGACATCGTAAATGCCTCCGATTATGACGGTTGGTATATCGTTGAGGCGGAACAAGACCCCGCTAAAGCCAATCCGCTCGAATATGCGATTAAAGCTCGCAAATATATCAGAGAAAAAGCCCATCTCTAATTAAAAATATCTCCTACAATTAAAAATCGCCGAGATTTAATGTCTCGACGATTTTTTTTCGCTTTAAAAGCGTGCAACGTGACGTTGCATCCAGATGTCGCGCTCCTGCGTAAAAAAATTTTGGAGTAATTCGCCGCGGTTGTACGCAACGCTGCGCATTGCTAGCTTCGTTGATAAAAATTTCTCAAATCAATCGTTGTTCGTCAATCTTTTTGCACAATTTTTGAACTCCGCGCAGATTTTGCCGCTTTAAAAGTGACGGAACAGTTTTCGCGCTCCAATTAAAAGATTTTCGGAATAAATAATCGCGCTTAAATTATTTTCCCGTCAATCTTTTTGCGCAAGCTTTGAACTCCGCAAAAATTTTTTCTTCGTCAAGAGTTTTTAACTCCCGATTTTCCATTAAAATTTTCCCGTCAACTATTACCGTGTCGACTGACGAAGAATTTGCCGAATAAACCAGTAAAGACGCGGGATTATAGTTCGGTTGCCACTCCGCGCCGCTCATTTCCCATAAAACTATGTCCGCTTTGTATCCTTCTGCCAATTTGCCGACATTTTTTAAGTTAAGAGCCGCCGCTCCGTATTCAGTTGCCATTTTCAAAGCCTGCGCGGCGGGAACTGCCAACGGGTTCATGCTTTCTACCTTCGCAAGCAACGCCGCAAGCCGTATTTCTTCCAACATGTCCAAATTATTGTTGCTAGACGCGCCGTCCGTGCCCAATGCCACCGTTATTCCCGCGTCCAGCAATTTTTTTGTCGGACAAATGCCGCTTGCAAGCTTTAAATTACTTCCGGGATTGTGCGCCACCCGAATTTTCTTCGATTTTATAATTTCAATTTCCGAATCACTCAACCATACGCAATGCGCCGCCAATGTCCCCGTTTCAAACAATCCTGTTTCCAAAATCGCTTCAAACGGTCGCTTGCCGTAATTTTTTATGCTGTCTTCGACTTCGCCGCGTGTTTCATTCATGTGAATATGAATTTCCGCGCCCAATTTCGACGCTTCAGACGCAACTTTTTTCAAAAAATCGGGCGGACAAGTGTAAATTGCGTGCGGTCCGAGCATAATTGTTATTCTGCCGTCAGCCGCGCCGTGAAAATTCTTATAAAGCTCGACATTCTCGGCTAATTTCTTTTCTCCGTCCGCAAAACCGATTATCCCGCGACTTAAACTCCCGCGCAAGCCCGATTCGTCAACGATTTTCGCAACTTCTTCCATGCAAGGTCCGTACATGTCGGCAAAAGCTGTTGTTCCGCCGCGAATCATTTCAATAGCCGCCATTGCCGCGCCGAAATAAATATCTTTGCGCTTCATTTTCGCTTCGACAGGCCAAATATCTTTTTGGAGCCAATCCATCAGCGATTTATCATCAGAATAACTGCGCAGGAGCGTCATTGAGGCGTGAGTATGGGCGTTTACGAGTCCGGGCGTCGCAAATTTGTTTTTTCCGTCGATAATGTGGTCGTGAGTGACTTCGCCGCCGGTTATTTTGGAAATTTTATCGCCGCTGACGAAAATATTTGCCGTTTCGACTTCGCCGCCGGGTTTCAGCATCTTCACGCCGCGAATTACAAAATCATTCATAAAAATCATTCCTCATTTCTGTTTTTTGAGTATCATACGCGCCGAGAAACATTTTTGCAACGAAATTTTTGTTTGAAAAGGAGTTCGGAAGTGATTTTGAGACTCGAAAGGAGTTTGAAACTGATTTTGGAGCCTGAAAAGTGTTTTGAGAGTCGATTTGAAGGGGCAAAATGAAAAATCCGTTACAGCGGATTTTGTAAAATGGACAAAAAAAATCCTTCAACCCGCGAGCCGAAAGATTTTTTTATATGCTTCGACTGATTAAATCGGCTTGAAACCATTTCTCCGAAATTTTCTTCGCGGTGCCGTCTTTTACCATGCCGTCAAATGCCGTCTGAATCCTGTCGCGCAACTCGACATCATTTTTCCTGAATCCAACGCCGTATTTGTTGGTTTTCCCGACCGTCACATTCAATACCTCAATTTTATTGTTGTATTTCACGACGTAATAGCGTCCCAATATTTCATCACAAACTACCGCGTCCGTCTCGCCCTTTTCCAATGATTGAAATGTATTTTCGTCGCCGTTATAAATTTTCAGCTCTTTTAATTTGTCTTTTGCGCCTTCTTCGGTCTCAAAATAAAATTCTGCCGTTGTTCCCGATTTTACTCCGACATTTTTTCCTTCCAAATCGCCTTCAGCATTTATTCCGAGCGGATTTTCTTTCATTACAACTACCACGCGCCGATTATCCATGTAAGGCTTGCTGAAAAGCATTATTTCCTGCCTTTCGGGAGTTATGTCCATTCCGTTCCAAATCATGTCGATATTTCCGCTGTTTAATTCATTTTCTTTCTCTGCCCAGTGAATTATTTTAAATTCAGCCTTCGCGCCCGCCCTTTCTATCGCCTCGCGTGCCAAATCTATTTCAAAACCGACTATTTCGCCGTTTTCATCGCGATAACCCAGCGGCGATTCATCAAAGCCGACGATTATTTTATTTCGCGAATCATTTTCCGTCCCGCAACCCGTCAGCAATAAAATCATTGCCGATAAAATAATCATTACCTTTTTCATAACTTTTCCCTTCCTTTTTACAAAAAAATTACCGAATTTAATCGGCAAAAGTTCTTTATGGGGAGTAAACGTGTCATTCTGATAAAAAACCTCATCAAATACCTTTAAACATCTCTTGAACGGATTATATTACGGCATTTGTGAGGTTGCAACTATTTCTTTAAAAATTTCTTGTGCTGATTCGTAATCTTCGGGAATTTCTCCCGTCAATATGTAATATTCCGTCAAATAATCGTAATCAGCCAAGTCATCGTAATGTTTTATCCTGCCAACAACAAATATTTTTTCCAATTCCTCTGTGCTGAGCGTTTTTATACCCGAATTTTCCATTTAACACACTGCTTTTCGTTAAAAATTGGTTGTACCATTATAAAAAAAAAAAATAAAGTCAAGTACCGCGAAAAAATTTTTTTCCGGGCATAAAACCGTTTTTCTGCGCGGAAATAAAAAAAATCGGGCGTCGAAGACACCCGCAAAGGATTTTTTATGTTACAAGCCGAGATATTCGCGTTGAGCGTCGGTGAGCGTGTCAATTTTTACGCCGATAGAGTCGAGTTTGATTTCGGCGATTTTGGAATTGATTTCTTCGGGCATGAGGTAAACTTTTTTGTCAAGCTTGCTGTGATTGTGCAAAATGTGCGCCGCGCTGAAAAATTGAACGGCGAAACTCAAATCCATGATTTCTGCGGGGTGACCGTCGCCGCTGGCGAGATTTACGAGCCTTCCTTCCGCCAAAAGATAAATTTTGCGTCCGTCGGGCTGTAAAAACTCTTCAACATTGTTTCTGACGACTTTTCTGCTGACAGATTGCGATTCAAGTTGCGGAATATTGATTTCAACGTCAAAATGCCCCGCATTGGCGAGCATCGCGCCGTTTTTCATCAAAGGATAGTGTTCGCCCGTGATAACGTCCTTATCTCCCGTCAAAGTGAGGAAAATATCTCCGATTTTAGCGGCTTCGGACATTGGCATAACCCTGAAACCGTCGAAAACAGCCTCAATCGCCTTAATCGGATCGACTTCGGTAACAATAACGTTGGCTCCAAGCCCGCGAGCCCGCATTGCGCCGCCTTTTCCGCACCAACCGTAGCCCGCGATAACAACCGTTTTGCCCGCGACAACCAAATTTGTCGTTCGCATAATGCCGTCCCACGTCGATTGCCCCGTTCCGTAGCGATTATCGAATAAAAATTTGCAATAAGCGTCGTTCGCGGCGATCATCGGGTATTCGAGCTTGTTTTGACGTTCCAAAGCGCGAAGTCTCAAAACTCCAGTAGTAGTTTCTTCGGAACCGCCCAAAATATTTTTTAAAGCGTCGCGTCGAGCGGTATGAACGAGTTCAGTGAAGTCTCCGCCGTCGTCAATGTAAATATCGGGCGCGAAATCCGCTGCTTTGTTCAAAAAATCGTTGTATTCTTCGATTGAACAGCCGTGAGTGGCAAAAACCGTAATTCCGTCTTCGACAAGAGCGGCGGCAACGTCATCTTGCGTTGAAAGGGGATTTGAACCCGTAATTACGACGTCCGCGCCCGCGTGCATGAAAACTTCCGCCATGTAAGCGGTTTTAGCCTCCAAGTGGAGCGTGATAGAAATTTTTTTGCCCGCGAAAGGCTTTGACTGCGAAAATTCTCTGTCGATAGCCGACATGACCGGCATAAAATTTTTTACCCATTCGATTTTGGCGTGCCCCGAAGGAGCCAGCGACATATCTTTAACGATTGACTTCATGAAAAAAATTCCTCCTAAAAAATTTTTAATGATAAGATTAACAGCGGCAGGCGAAGACACGGGCACACAGGACGTGTGCCCGCCGGCAACGAAAACAGGATGT